>NZ_JBMDWU010000151.1:0-8024 GCF_048594385.1 Micromonospora sp.
ACCGGTCGGCCAGCGGCAACCGCTGCCAGGTGTCGGCGAGCGCGGCGGCGGCGCGCGGGTGGGCACGGGCGGCGCGGCGCAGCGCCGGCTTGGCGACGTCCAGGGCCAGGCCGACGGCGCCCGGCCACGCCGCCAGCACCGCCGCGAGGTGCCGGCCGGTGCCCGCCCCGGCCTCCACCACCAGCGGGTACGCCCCGAAGCCCACCCCCTCCGACCCGCCCGCCGCCCGGTCCGCCCTCCCGCTCGCCTCAGCCGGTTCGCCGGCGGCTGCCGGTCCGATCTTGGTCGCCGGTCCGCTCGCCTCGGTCGGTTCGCTCGCCTCGGCCGGTCCGGTCGCCTCGGCCGGTTCGCTCGCCTCGGAGGGTTCGCTCGCCTTGGCCGGTCTGGTCGCCTTGGCGGGTTCGCTCGCCTTGGCCGGGCCGCTCGCCTTGGCGGGTCCGGTCGCCTTGGCGGGTTCGCTCGCCTCGATCGGGCCGCTCGCGTCGGCGGGGCCGGCGGGCGTTGCCAGGGCGGATGCCGCCGCCTCGGCCAGGGCAGACGAGATCATGTCGTAGTGCCCGGCGGCCAGGAAGTCGGCGCGGGCGGCGACCATCTCGGCGGTGTCCCCGACGTGCGGGGCCCGGCCGGCGAGCAGGGTGACGTACCCCTGGCGGGCCAGGTCGAAGCTGTGCCGGCGGGGGCAGCGCAGTGCGCGGGTGTCGGTGGCGGCGGCCAGCGGCTGGGTGCAGACCGGGCAGCGCAGCCGGGCGACGATCTGCGGGTGCGTCGCGTCGACGGGCTGCTCGAACGGGTGCGGCGCGGTCACCCGCAGCAGCCTACGGCGCGCGGCCGGCCCGCCCGTCGACACATCCGCCCGACGCAGGTGGGGCGATGTAGCGGTATCCGTTCGCGTTGATGCCGCTGTACCGGCGACATTGCGCGTCCGGCCCGCGTCCGGGGCGCGGGCCGCGGGCCGAACGCGGGCCGCGCGAGCCTGATCGCGGGCGGTCGGGGGGCGTGACTAGGGTCGGGGGATGGTCGCAATCCGATACGAGGACATCGTCAAGGTCCCGAAGGCGCTGCTGCACGATCACCTCGACGGCGGCCTGCGGCCGGCGACGGTCGTCGAGCTGGCCGCCGAGGTGGGGCACGAGCTGCCGAGCACCGATCCGGAGGCGCTCGGCCGGTGGTTCGCGGAGGCGGCGCACTCCGGTTCGCTGGAGCGCTACCTGGAGACGTTCGCGCACACCGTCGCGGTCATGCAGACCGCCCCGGCGCTGCGCCGGGTGGCCCGGGAGTGCGCGCTGGACCTGGCCGCCGACGGCGTGGTGTACGCCGAGGTGCGGTTCGCCCCCGAGCAGCACCTGGAGCAGAACCTCACCCTGGACGAGGTGGTCGAGGCGGTCGTCGCCGGGTTCGTGGAGGGCAGCGCGGAGGCCGCCGGGTCGGGCAACCCGATCCGGGTCGGCACCCTGCTCACCGCGATGCGGCACGCCGCCAGGTCGCAGGAGATCGCCGAGCTGGCCGTCCGGCACCGCGACGCCGGGGTGGTGGGCTTCGACATCGCCGGCGCCGAGGCCGGGTTCCCGCCCACCCGCCACCTGGACGCCTTCGAGTATCTCCAGCGGGAGAACTTCCACTTCACCATCCACGCCGGTGAGGCGTTCGGGCTGCCGTCGATCTGGCAGGCGATCCAGTGGTGCGGGGCGGACCGGCTCGGCCACGGGGTGCGGATCGTCGACGACAACACCCCGGGTCCGGTGCCGACGCTCGGCCGGCTGGCCGCGTACGTGCGGGACAAGCGCATCCCGCTGGAGCTGTGCCCGTCGTCGAACGTGCAGACCGGGGCGGTGGCGTCGATCGCCGAGCACCCGATCGGGCTGCTGCGGGAGCTGCGGTTCCGGGTGACGGTGAACACCGACAACCGGCTGATGAGCGGCACTTCGATGTCGCGCGAGATGGCGTTGCTGGTGGAGAACTTCGGCTACGGCTGGAAGGAGCTCCAGTGGTTCACGGTCAACGCGATGAAGAGCGCCTTCATCCCGTTCGACGAGCGGTTGGCGATCATCGACGAGGTGATCAAGCCGGCGTACGCGAAGCTGATCGGCTGACTCAGCGGTGCGGGTGGCCGGCGACCAGGTCGGCCACCCGGCGCAGGAACTCCCGCGCGTGCGCGGCCTCGGCACCGAGGCCGGTCTGCCGGCGCAGCACCGCCGGTTCGGCGCGCAGCAGCGCCAGCCCGCGCCGGATCAGCACCCTCGGTGCCTTGCGCTGTTCGGACAGGTCCCGGGCCAGCCGCCGGACGAAGGTCGCCCCGCGCGGCCGGCGCAGCGCGTACGCCCCGGCGAGCAGCCCCCGGCGTCGGCATTCCGCGACGATCTCGGCGGCGAAAATCCCTTCGGCGATGAAGAGTGGCGATCCGGTCACCTCGAATGGCCGGGTGGCCACCCGTCGATCCGCACCGATCGCATAGACCGGCACATCGGCCCGGCCCTGCTGGGCCAGTCGGGCAATTGTCTCCACCGCCGTTCCCGCGTCCCACGACTCGGGCGCGTCCCAGTCGACCAGTCCGTTCTGTCTCGGCAACGTCGGGTCATCACCGTTCTTGTAGAAGTCGTCTAGGCAGAGCACGGGAAGACCGGTTCGTTGCGCTATGTACGACTTTCCAGACCCGGAGGGGCCGGCGAGGAGCACGACGCGGTGGCGATAATCCATTACTTTGGGTAACTCCGGAAAGACGGATTGCGATCAAATTGCATCAACATCTCATCACACCTCCGGCGACCGACAACCTGGGCTTTCTCTTTCAGGGGAGGCGTGATGGAATCTCGGAGGTCCGACCCGCCGGGTCGGCCGCTGGGCGTTGCCCGTGGCAACGCGGAGACGCTGTAATCGCGAGGGCGGTGACGTGAGCAAACGGCCAACGACGGCGAACTCCTTCCTGTCGCGTCTGCGTCGGCCGGCCGGTCGGCTCCGTGACATGCCGATCTGGTCCAAGCTCGGGCTGATCATGATCGTGCCGACCATCGCCACGGTCGTCGTGGGCACCAGCGGACTGGTGGACCACCTGCAGACGCTCAACAACGCCAACCGGGCCGGTGACCTGGCCAACCTGGTGGGTTACTCAGGCGACCTCGTCAACACCCTCCAGGACGAGCGCACCAACGCCGTCCTCCTGCTCGGCTCGCCCAAGGGGCAGGCCCGCGCCCAATACCAGGAGGCGTACAACCGGGTCAACCAGCGGGTCGACCAGTCCAAGGCGCCGTACTCGCAGCAGCGTGCCGAGATCGAGGGACTGCCGTCCTCCCTGGAGACGCAGCTCGACCGGATCGACAGCGACCTGACCGAGATGCCCGGCATCCGCAGCCAGGTCTACAACGGCAAGCTGCGGCTCAGCGAGGCGGTCAGCCGGTACACCGGCCTGATCAACAATCTGATCACCATCCGTGACTCGGCCACCCAGCTCGCCGGCGACAACGACCTCAGCGACCAGATGCGCGCCGCCGCCGCGATGGCCCGCGCCAAGGAGTACGCCTCCGTCCGCCGGATCGCGGTGCACCAGGTGCTGCTCCAGAAGGCGTACACCCCGGCCCTGCGTGAGCTGTACATCTCCAGCAACACCGGTGAGCAGCAGGCCCTGCAGAGCTTCCAGGCCGTGGCGAGCCGCGCCGAACGCGAGTTCCAGGACCAGACCGTCTCCGGCTCCGACCGGCGGCAGGCCGACATCTACGCCGGCCAGGTCAGCGCGCTCAACGGCGACAAGCTCGACGGCATCACCTTCAGCACCGACCAGTGGGACGCGGCCATGGTCGCGTACGCCCAGCTCAACCGGGCCGTCGAGGTGCGCCTGGACAGCGACGTGGTGGCCAAGGCCGACGAGCTGCGCTCCGACGTGCAGCGTCAGGTCTTCCTGGAGACCGGCCTGCTGCTGAGCATGCTGCTGCTGGCGATCCTCTTCGCCTACCTGGTCGCCCGGTCGATGGCCCGCTCCCTGCGGGAACTACGCCAGGGTGCCCTGTCCATCGCCCAGTTCGGCCTGCCGCAGGCCGTGGCGCGGCTACGCGACCCGCAGTTCACCGGTCAGCAGTCCCCGGACCAGCTGGCCAACCAGATCGCCGAGCCGCTGCCGGTCCGCAGCCGCGACGAGTTCGGCCAGGTGACCGAGGCGTTCAACGCCGTCCACCTGGAGGCCGTCCGGACGGCCGCCGAGCAGGCTGCGCTCCGCTCCTCGGTCGCGACGATGTTCGTCAACCTCGCCCGCCGTTCGCAGATCCTGGTCGACCGGCTGATCGGCCACCTCGACCGGCTGGAACGCGGCGAGGAGGACCCCGACCGCCTGGCCGAGCTGTTCCAGCTCGACCACCTGGCCACCCGGATGCGCCGCAACGACGAGAACCTGCTGGTCCTCGCCGGTGCCGACTCGACCCGCGTGCAGCGCGAACCGGCCGCCCTGATCGACGTGCTGCGCGCCGCCCAGTCCGAGGTCGAGCACTACACCCGGATCGAGTTCGGGGTCATCGACCGGGACATCGAGGTCTCCGCGCACGCGGTCAACGATCTGGTGCACCTGGTCGCCGAGCTGTTCGACAACGCGACCGCGTTCTCCCCACCGGACTCCCAGGTGATGGTCGAGGCCCGTCGGGTCGGCGACCGCGCGTCGCTCTACGTGGAGGACCGGGGCATCGGCATCAGCGCCGAGCAGCTGACCGACCTCAACGAGCGGCTCGCCACGCCACCCCAGGTCGACGTGGCCGTCTCCCGGATGATGGGCCTGGTCGTGGTGGCCCGGCTGGCGTCCCGGCACGGCGTCAAGGTCGAGCTGCGTCCCGGCACCGACCGGGGCACCGTGGCCGAGGTCGTCCTGCCCACGTCGGTGCTGGTGCCCCGTGCGCTCACCGGCCGGGCCCCCGGCACGCCGGGCCTGCCGGCCGGCCCGCAGTTCGGCGGCGGGTCCGCCCCGGCCTTCGGTGGTGCGGCCCCGGCCTTCGGTGGCTCCGGTGCCGCGCCGGCCTTCGGCGGTGCCGGCACCTCACCGGCCTTCGGCGCGCTTCCCGCCCTCGGCAACGGCCAGCCGCCGGCCCCCCGGTCGGGCGACTCCGGCAACCAGGTCACCCTCGGCGGTCGGCCCTTCGACCCGGCACCGCGCAACGGTTCGCCCGCCCCCGCCAACGGCGGGCGCGGAATGCCCGCCTGGTCCGACCTCACCGGCGCCAGCGGGATCAACGGTGGCGACGGCTTCACCAACCCACGGGCCACCAACGGGCACGCGATCGACCCGCTGCCGCAGCGGCGGAGCACCGACGACCCGGACAGCACCGGGCAGCAGCCGGTCATTCCGCGCCAGCTGCCGAGCAGCCCCGAGGCCCGTCCGTACAGCTCCCCGCCGGTGCCGCCGGTGTCGGCCCCGCCGCTGCCGCCCGCGTACCCGGTCGCCCCGGTGTCCGGCCAGCCCGTCTCGGGCCAGCCGGTCTCCGGTTACCCGGTGTCCGGTCAACCGGTCTCGGGTCAGCCCGTCTCGGGTCAGCCGACGTCCGGTTACCCGGTGTCGGGCCAGCCCGCCCCGGGCTACCCGGTGTCGGCGTCCCCGTACGCCGGTCAGCCGGGCCCGGTCGCGCCGGTCTCCGGGTCGCCCACCGGTCCGCTGCCGTCCCGGCCCACCTCGGGCGGGGCCGCGCCGGGCGCCGCCGCCCCGCCGGCCTGGCCGCCGGTCGCGAACCCGGACCGGGACACGGCCACCCCGCCGGTTCCCGAGCGGCTCGCCGCCGCGCTGGACATGACCACCGAGCTGCCCCGGGTGCCCCGATCCGAGCCGGCAGCACCGGTCACGCGGCAGCCCGCCCCGCCGGTGCGGACCGCCCAGACGACGCCGGCCAACCGGCCGTCGGCACCGCAGCAGGTTCCCCAGCAGCGGTACGCGGACGAGACGATGGAGCTGCCGATCTTCCGGGAGCTGGAGTCGGCCTGGTTCCGTACCCGTAAGCCCGGCCCCGAGGACGCGGCCGGTGCCAAGCAGGCGGCCAACGGCACGACGGCGGCCCACGCAGCCGTCGACACCGCCGGTCACCCGGCCCAGTACACCGCACCAGGGACGACAGGTAGCGCACCGATGGCAGACACTGCGCCGGCCGGGGGCGTGCCGCGTGACAACGGGTCGACAGTGAACGGTGGCGGGTTCCCCGGTCGGGGCGAGGGCCCGGCGAACCGACGTTCCGCCGCGCCGCCCGCCGGCTGGCAGACCGCCGCCGACGAGGGCTGGCGGGCCGCGGTGGCTGCGACCGAAGCACCGGTTTCCGGCACCACCCAGACCGGTCTGCCGAAGCGGACGCCGATGGCGCAGCTCGTGCCGGGGGCTATCGAGAAGCCGACCACGTCGGTGCAGCGGCGGACGCCGGAAGCGGTCAGGGGTCTGCTCTCGGCCTACCATCGAGGTGTGCAACGCGGCCGGACCACCTCGGACAACCCCACCAACCCGGACGCGACTCCGGGCGGGCAGCAATCCTCGTCGTCTGGCTCCGGCCGGGCGGGCGGGAGCGGGCAGAAGGAGCATGAAGGATGACAACTACGCAGGATCTGGGTTGGCTGCTGGCCAACTTCGCCGACCGGGTGCCAGGTGTCGCGCACGCGGTCGCGGTCTCCGCCGACGGCCTGCTCCTCGCTTCGTCGCGTGACCTGCCCCGGGACCGGGCCGACCAGCTGGCCGCGATCGCGTCCGGCCTGGTCAGCCTGACCCAGGGCGCGGCCCGCTGCTTCGAGGGCGGCGCGGTGTTGCAGACCGTCGTCGAGATGGACAACGGTTTCCTGTTCCTGATGTCCATCTCGGACGGGTCGTCGTTCGCCGTCCTGGCCGCGCGCAGCTGCGACGTCGGTCAGGTCGGGTACGAGATGGCGCTACTGGTCGACCGGGTCGGTGACGCGCTCACGCCGCAGGCCCGTACGGCTGTCGGGATGATGGGCTGACCGGGCTGACCGCCTGGTCGGCACGGGACGACAAGAACGACGGGTTCCACCGGGTGAGAGCCGGTGCCGGGGACGAAGGAGGTGAGCGGCGACATGGTCGATCGTGACGAACCGACAGGGGCGTTGGTCCGACCGTACGCCGTGACCCGTGGTCGTACCCGTCCCCGGCTCGACATCGCCCTGGAGGCGCTCGTCGAGACGACGGTGCGCGGTCGCGCTGCTGCCGGTGGCAACGGCGGTCAGGGCCGGGAGCACCAGTACATCGCCGCGCTGTGTGACGGACGTGTGCAGTCGCTCGCCGAGATCGCGGCGCGGATGCAGCTTCCGCTCGGCGTGGCCCGGGTGCTCATCGCCGACATGGCGACGGACGGCCTGGTCGCGGTCCACGAGCCGACCATCTTGGACGACTCGGACGACGCGGTGGGCACTGAACTGCTGGAGAGGGTGCTGAGTGGACTTCGCAGGCTCTGACATGTCGCAGCGGCCGCCTGCCCCGAACGGGCGCGTGACGTCGGCGAAGATCGTTATCGCCGGTGGGTTCGGCGTCGGCAAGACGACGCTGGTCGGCTCGGTCTCGGAGATCACGCCGCTGACCACCGAGGCCATCATGACCTCTGCCGGTGTGGGCGTCGACGACACCCGGCAGGTGCCGGGCAAGACGACGACCACGGTGGCGATGGACTTCGGCCGTATCTCGATCGACCGGGATCTGATCCTGTACCTGTTCGGTACACCCGGTCAGACGCGGTTCTGGTTCATGTGGGACGAACTGGTCCGGGGTGCCATCGGTGCCGTGGTGCTGGTCGACACCCGCCGGTTGGCCGACTGCTTCGCGGCGATCGACTTCTTCGAGCACCGGCGGCTGCCGTACCTGGTGGCGATCAACTGCTTCGACGGGAGGCAGTACCACGATCCGCAGGACGTCCGGGACGCGCTGGCGATCTCGACCGACGTGCCGGTGGTCGCCTGCGACGCCCGTAACCGGGAGTCGACCAAGCACGTGCTGATCTCCTTGGTCGAGTACGTGCTGACCATGCGCCGTTCGCGCGCGGTCGCGCCGGCCTGACCGACTCCGTACGCGCCCGGTG
>NZ_JBMDWU010000152.1:0-4132 GCF_048594385.1 Micromonospora sp.
GACCCCCGCGGTGGCCGGTCAGGTCTGACGGACCGGCCAGTGGCCGACCGGACGTCGATGATCTAGCGTCCCGTGCGCCGGGGGCCGCGCCACCGCCCCGGTGGTCAGCGAAAACGAGGGGGGACAGTGCCGTTCCGTAACGATGCCGTCGACCGGGGAGAACAGCTACGCCCCGACCGTACGGAGCCGAGCCTGACCCGCCCGCCCGCCTGGCGTCCCCTGCGGGTGGCGATGATCGGCCAGAAGGGCGTGCCGGCCACCTACGGGGGGATCGAACGGCACGTCGAGGAGATGGCCAGCCGGCTGGCCGGACTCGGCCACGAGGTGACCGTCTACTGCCGGGACAGCTACGGCGCGGTGGAGGCGACCCGGCACCGGGGCATCCGGCTGCGGCGGGCCCGTACCGTGCCCAGCAAGCACCTCGACGCCATCGTGCACTCGGCCACCTCGACGCTGGCGGCGCTGACCGAGCGCCCCGACATCGTGCACTACCACGGTCTCGGTCCGGTGCTGACCGCGCCGCTGGCCCGCTACGCCTCCCGCGCCCGGGTGGTGCTCACCGTGCACGGGCTGGACAACCAGCGCGACAAGTGGGGCCGGGCGGCGCGGGCCGTGCTCGGTACCGCGTACCGGCTCAGCGGTCACCTGCCCGACGCCCGGGTGACCGTGTCCCGGGGTCTCGCCGAGCACTACACCAGCCGGTTCGGCCGGCCGGCCCGCTACATCCCCAACGGCGTGGCCGCCCCCACCCACCGGCCGCCGGGCGAGCTGTCCCGCTTCGGCCTGCGCCCCGGCGGATACCTGCTGCTGGTCGGCCGGCTCGTGCCCGAGAAGGCCGCCGACCTGCTGGTGCGGGCGTTCCGGCGACTCCCCACCGACCTGCGGCTGGCCATCGTCGGCGGCTCCGCATTCACCGACGGCTACGTCGCCCGGCTCCGCGAGGCCGCCGGTGACGATCCGCGCATCGTGTTCACCGACTTCGTCTACGGCGACGTGCTCGCCGAGCTGTACTCGCACGCCGCCGCCTTCGTCCAGCCGTCCCGCCTGGAGGGGCTGCCGCTGACCCTGCTGGAGGCCGCCTCGTACGGGCTGCCGGTGGTGGCCAGCGACATCGAACCCCACCGCGAGGTGCTCGACCGCGACGCGCCGGGGCAGCGGCTGTTCCGCGACGGTGACGTCGACGACCTGCTGCGGGCGGTGGGCTCGGTCCCCGCCGACCTGCCGCCCGAACGGGCCGGCGCGGCGCTGCTGCGCGACCGGGTGCTCGCCGAGTACAGCTGGGACGCCGCCACCCGTGAGCTGGAAAAACTCTACTTCTCGCTGGCCCTGCGCGCCCCCCGCCCCGGGGAACCGGACGTTGGGTCGCCCACGGTCGGCGTAACGGCCCATGTCCCCCGACCTCGGCGACCGTTAGATTAGGCCGTTCTCCCGGCCGTCGGCGGCGACCGGCAACAGTTCCCTGGAAACGAGTGGTCGGCGAGCGGTGGACGGACAGCGACACGGCACGGAGGGTGACCTCGCCCTGCCCGACGGCGGGCGGCGACGGTGGGTCGCCGGTGATCCGCCCGCCCGCCTGCTGACCGTCGGCGCGGCGCTGCTGTGCGCCGTGGTGGCGCTCGGCGTCGGCCTGACCGCGTCCGGTGGCGGCCGGGTCGGCGCGGTGCTGCCCCTGGTGGTCCTCGCCGGACTGGCCGTCGGGGTGCTCGCGCTCACCCGCTTCGCGGCGTACGTGCTGCTGATGCTGGCGGTCCGCTCCTGCGTCGACCTGTTCAAGCTCAGCGGCCCGACGGCCGGCCGGGCCGACGGTGCCGGGGCGACCCGGGCGATGGACCCGTCCACGATCCTCGCGGTGCTGTTCCTGCTCGCCGCCGGCCTCTGGCTCGCCGCCCAGCTCCGCCAGCGGGGCCGGCTGCGCGGCTCGCCGCTCGGCGTGGCGATGCTGCTGGTCGGGGCCACCTGCCTGGTCAGTGCGGCAGGTGCCGCCCAGCCGGTGCCCAGTGCCCTGGAGGCGCTGCGGATCGGCACCGTGGTGGTGATGTTCGTGGTCCTGGAGCAGCTCATGCCGGACCTGCCGGCGGTGCGGCGGGTGCTGCTCGCCGCGTACGTCTCGCTGGCGCTGGCGGTCGGCTACACCGTCGTGCTGTCCCTGCTCGGCCACCCGCCGGCCGAGGTCAAGGGGGACTTCACCCGGATCAGCGGACCGTTCAGCCAGTCCACCACGTTCGGCCGGTACCTGATGTTCATGGTGATCTTCGGGTTCGGGATCCACCGTTACCTGAGCCGCCGACTGCGCCTCGGCCTCGGCGTGCTGCTCGCCGCGTCGCTGCTGTTCCTGCTGCTCACCAACACCCGCAGCGCCATCCTCGGGGCTGGGCTGGGCCTGCTGGTGGTCGCGGTGCTGCACCGCAGCCGGCGGCTGCTGGTGGCGCTCTGCCTGGTCGCGGTGGCCGGGGTGGCCCTGCTGCCGAGCGTGGCGCACCGCTTCGGGCAGCTCGCCGACAGCAGCGCCGTCGGTGGCGGCCCGACCGGCAACACCCTCGCCTGGCGGGTCGGCTACTGGTCGGAGATCGTGTCGCTGGCCAACCGCAACCCGGTCACCGGCATCGGCCCCAACATGACCAAGTTCGAGGCCGACGAGGCGAAGAAGCCGCACAACGACTTCCTGCGCGCGTACGTGGAGACCGGGCTGGCCGGGCTGCTGGCGTACCTGGCGATGATGGTGCTGTGCCTGCACACCGGGCTCAACGCGCTGCGCCGCGCCCCACCGGGCAGCCTCGGCCGGGGCATCGCGATCGGGTTCCTGGGCTGCGCGGTCGCCTTCGTCGCGGTCAGCGCCGCATCCAACGTGATCTCGAACGTGGTCACCCTGTGGTATTTCGCCGCGTTCGCCGCGGCAGCCGGCGCGGTCGCCCGGGGACTACCGGCCGAGCCGACCCGGGCGGCGACGCCCCGACCGGCGACGACCGGCCGGACCAACCGATGAAGGATCAAGCAGTGGGGAGCAGCAGGGTGGAGATCGTCGACTATCTGCGGGTCGCGCGGCGTCGACTCTGGCTGCTGGTGGGCATTCCGCTGGTGGCCGGGGCGGCGGCCGCGTCGATCGTCCTGCTCGGCCCGCTGCAGTACGCGGCGAGCTAGGTCGTCGCCGCGCCCGCGCTGGTCGGCGGCAGCGCCGCCCAGCAGTACACCGGCACCCAGGCGGCCAACCAGTTCGCGGCGGCCTTCGCCGCGGCGGTGACCTCCCCGCAGGTGGTCGACCAGGTGGCCGCCGACACCGGGGTCCCCGCCGACGCGCTGCGCGACGGCCTGGCGGTCAAGCAGGTCGGGGCGAGCAGCCAGCTCACCGTCACCTACACCGCCACCGACCGGTCCACCGTCGCCTCGGTGCTCGCCGCGACCGGCAAGCGGGCCCTGGCCTTCCTGTTCGCCAGCCAGGTCGGCATCGCCACCGACGAGGTGAAGACGGCCACCGACGAGCTGACCACCGCCACCCGGGCGATCAACGACTGGGAGAAGGCCAACAAGGTCAGCCAGCCCGACAAGCTCTACCAGTCGACCCTGCAGGAGATCGCCAGCCTGCGGCAGCAGCAGTTGCAGATGCAGGCGGTCGGCAACACCCGGGGTGCCAACGCCGCCGCCGAATCGATCAGCGCCGGGCAGAAGCGGCTCGACGGGCTCGGCCCGAAGCTGCCCGACTACCAGGCGCTGATCGCCCAACGCGACAGTGCCACCAGTGCGTTGGCCTCGGCCCGGCAGGGACTGCAACAGGCCCGCGCACAGTCCCAGGCCGCCGACCCGGAGAAGGTGACGAGCGTCGGCGAGGTGCAGCCGGTGTCCCGGGTCAAGGCGCTCGTCGCCCTGGTGCTGCCGGTGTCCGGCGTCGGCCTGCTGCTGGCCGTGCTGCTGGTGGCGGTGCTGGAGTGGCTGCCGCGCAGCCGCCGGGCCGGTCGGCAGCCGGCGGTCGGCCGGGCCGCCCCGGCGCTGACCGGCGGGCGGCGCGGCGGCGACGACACGGTGGTGCTGCCGGTCGTCACCTCGACCGTGCCCGAGCAGCACCGACGCCGGGAGGGGGCGGTGGCGCACGCGTCCCCACAGGGCGACAAGCACGTCCGGGGACTGGCCCGCGGCGGCG
>NZ_JBMDWU010000153.1:0-23224 GCF_048594385.1 Micromonospora sp.
CCTCGTCGGTGACGCCGATACCGACGAGGAAGGCGTCCAACACATGCGGCGTGGGGATCCTCCGACCACTGAGGTTCTCCGATAACGTACTCGTGCTCACGTCGCCCATGCGCGCCACGCGTTTCATGGGCGGCTCACCAGCGGCCAGGTACGCGTCACGCAGCTGCTGAGCGAGTCGGGCGGCCGGGCCGAAGCCCACCACCGGATTCAGCGGCCGGCCTGTCCTCTTGGTTGTTCCGTGTTCGGTCGGCGGTGCCGCCGGGCTGTGCACTCTCGTTCTGACCTTCCTGCGTGCGTAGGACGACCGTCACCGGCCTTCGGGAGTCTGTCCGTCGGATCGACCCGCCGGTTCTGCGACGTCCCGCCCTCCGGGGCCGGTCTCCGCGCCCAGGATGTCGAACAGCCGGTGCAGCGTCCGCTGATGGCTGCGGCCCCAGGTCTGCGACGTCCAGCGGGCCATCTGGACCGCGACGATCCCGAGGATCGCCGGCATGGCGACCGCCACCCGCCAGGACCCGCCGTCGCGCATCACCAGCGCCGAATAGATCATCAGCATGGCCAGCAGAACGGCCACCAGGGCACCCTCGTCGGTCCCACGCCGCCGCGGACGGCCGCCATCCAGCTGGTGTCGAGAAGACATGTCGGAACTCCTTGCCGGCACGACGATGTCACGTCGCGCGTTGGTTCGTTGGAAGATTCGGCGCAGGAAGTCGGATCCGACGGAACACCGTCGTCGAACTCCCGCCCGCACCTCCGATCTTGCTCCCCCCACTCGCCTAATCTCAATGCCGGACTGAGTCATCACGCAGCCCAGAAAATTGCTTCCGGGAACAACATGATGATTGTTCGAGAGGCGACACAGGCGGGTTCTGCTATTCGGGCAGGCCAGCCGAAAAACTCGCCAGATAGCTGTGAGCTGGGAATTCATCAACCGTTGACGGGCTCGTGCCCGGCTGGCCGACCACCATCCGAGCCAGGGGACCACGGTTGTCCGACGGCGATCGCCCAAGCGCCCCACGCCCGGCACGCGCTCCCGGCCCCGCACCTCGTCCCGCTGCCGCCGGCCGCTCAGAAAAACCGAAAAACACCGCCGTCCACGCCCACCCGGTTCTGCCGCGCTGATCGGCGATCTGACCGTCACGACCAGGCGCGGCGCAGCGCCACCCGCGCCTCCAACTCCAGCAGGGTCACCTTGCGGGGCAGGCCACCGCCGAAGCCGACCAGCTTGCCGCCCGCGCCGACGATCCGGTGGCAGGGCACGATCACCGGGACCGGGTTGCGGTTGCAGGCCACCCCGACCGCACGTGCGGCGCCGGGGTCGCCGACCCGCCGGGCCACCTCGCCGTAGGTGAGCGTCTCCCCGTACGGGATGCGGGTCATCTCCTGCCAGACGGCGCGCTCGAACTCGGACCCGCGCGGCACCGTCACCGGCACGGTGAACCCGGTCAGCTCACCGGCGAAGTACGCCCGCAGTTCCGCGACCGCCCGGCCGGCCAGCCCGTCGGCGGGCTCGTCGTCGGCCGAGGCGACCCGGCCGAAGTGCGTGCCGCAGACCGCCGTCCCGTCGGTGGCGACGGAGAATTCCCCGATCGGCGAGTCGAGCACGGTCCAGCGCATGCCGACCATTCTCCCCGTCCCGGCCGGCACCGGGAGCGGGGGCCGGGTCCGGGGAGGGCGCGGGATCGGACCACCACGGCGGACCAGCCGGACCTTCGCCGACCATCCCACGGAGGCCGACGGCGACGAAACACCCGTGGACGGGGCAAGGTTTTCCCGCCGCCGAGCGTCTTCGGTACGGAGGTGAGCGGTGACCGAAGGCACCGACGGGGAGTTCACCGCGTTCGTCAACGAACGGGGGGAGGCGCTGCTGCGCGTCGCGTACGCGCTGGCGGGCAGCCAGCACGCCGCCGAGGACCTGCTGCAGAACGCGCTGGCCAAGGCGTACGCCCGGTGGCCCCGGATCCGGGGTGACGCCGAGCCGTACGTACGCCGGATCCTCTACCACGACCAGGTCTCCGGCTGGCGACGGCTGGCCCGGCGACGCGAGGTCCCGGTGGCGGTGCTGCCGGAACGGCCCGGCGAGCGCAACAGCAGCCACGACAGCGAGCTACGGATGCTGTTGCGCGACGCGCTCCGGACGCTGCCGCCCCGGCAACGGGCGGTGTTGACGCTGCGCTACCTGGAGGACCTCAGTGTCGAGCAGACCGCCGCGATCCTCGGCTGCCGGGCCGGCACGGTGGCCAGCCAGGCCTCCCGCGCGCTGGCCCGGCTGCGGGAGCTGGTGCCGTCCTTCGACGATCTCATCGGCAGCCCGGAGGTGAAGCGATGAGCCGACGGGCGGAGGACGCGCTGCGGGCCGCCGTACGCGATCTCGCCGAGGAGGCGCGGCCGTCGCCCCGGCTGGCCCTGGCGGCGCTGGCCCGGGGCCGTCGGCTGCGTACCCGACGCCGGGTCGCGGTGGTCGGCACGGCGGTGGTGGCGGTGGTGGCGCTGGTGGTGCCGTTCGTGCTGCTCCGGCCGGAGCGCCCGGTCCAACCGGTGCGACCCACGCCGAGCCCCACCCCCGGCACGACGCTGCTGCCCACCCCCGGTGCCGACTGGTCGGCCCGGCCGTTGGCGCTGCCCGGTGGCTGGGTGGTCACCGGCGGCGTGACCGGCGGCACCGGGTACGTGCTGGACCGCACCCGGTCCCGCTACGTCCGTGCCGGCGGATACGCCGAGGTGTGGCCGGCCCCCACCGGCACGGTCACCGCCGTGCGGGACGAGCAGCGCCCCGGCCAGCTCGGTCTCGCCGACGCGGCCACCGGGAAGCTGCGCTGGCAGCGGGCCCGGGGTGCGCTGGACGTCCAGTGGTCGCCGGACGGCCGCCGGTTGGCGGTGACCGTCCGGCGGGACGGGGTGAACCACCTCGGCGTGCTGGAGGTCGGCGGGCGGTACCGGGAGTACCGGATCGACCCGGTCAGGTACCGCTGCACCGACCACTGCGCCTTCACCTGGACCCGGGACGGCCGGGAGGTGACGTTGCCACTGACCGACAGCTTCGCGCCACAGTCCGAGAGCAGCCGCCATCCGCGTTGGGGAGTGCAGTTCTTCTCCGCCGACGACGGGCGGCCGACCCGGTTCGTGAAGATCCCCGGCGACCCGGCCGGCCCGTGGTCCTGGTCGCCCGACGGAACCCGGGTGGTGGTCCAGGGACAGCGGGAGCCGTTGCTGGTCGACGCGGTCACCGGTGCGGTGCTCGGCACGCTGCCGGTGGCCGAGGTCGCCTGGGTCGGCGACGACCGGCTGCTCTACCGGCGGCCGGGTGGTTACCGGGACGTCGTGCTCGCCGACCCCGCCGGACACGAGCTGCAACGGTTGCCGCTGCCGAGGGAGTTGGCCGAACGGACGGTGTCCGTCGCCCCCAACTGATCATGCGGGACGTTGCGCCGGGTCGCTACCGTGCAGGTCGTGGCCACGGGGACGCTCATCTTTCTGATCATCGGTGGGGCGGGCGTCGGTGTGCTG
This sequence comes from Micromonospora sp., assembly GCF_048594385.1. NCBI lineage: Bacteria > Bacillati > Actinomycetota > Actinomycetes > Micromonosporales > Micromonosporaceae > Micromonospora > Micromonospora sp. Next base: position 3,508 of record NZ_JBMDWU010000153.1, read on the forward strand.
GCACTCGCCCTGCTCGGCGGCGAGCTCCTGCATTTCGGTCATCCCGACGTCGACGGTCCGGTCTCCGTCGAGGCGGTCGCCGGTTTCCTCGGCGCGTTCGGCTTCGGCGCGGCCATCGTCAACGAACTGCTCGGTGGGGGTACCCCCGGGATGATCGCGGCGGCCGTCGGCGGCGGCGCGCTCGCCGCGGTGCCCACCGCGTGGCTGGCGGGGCGGCTGAGCCGGGCGGCGCGCGACATGCGCACCGACGCCACCCCCACCCGCGACGACCTGGTCGGCGCGCTCGGCCTGGTGGTCACCCCGATCCCGGCCGCCGGCTACGGCGAGGTCCGGGTACGCGTCGCCGGTCAACCCGTGAAACTCAACGCCCGCGCCGACCGGCCCATCCCGCTCGGTGCGCAGATCTTCGTGGTGCAGACGCTGAGCGAGACCAGCGTGCACGTCGAGACCTACTGACCCCTCTTCTCGCAGAGACGGAACCACCATGCCTCTCCTCATCGCCATCGGCGGCGCGGTCGTCCTCGCCCTCGTCCTCGTGTTGTTCGTGCTCTCCCGGATCAAGGTCGCCGGGCCCAACGAGGCGTTCATCGTCACCGGCCGCAAGGGTCGGACCACGCAGACCGCCGACGGCGGCCGGTCCACCGACAACTCCGGCCAGAAGGTCGTCCTCGGCGCGTCGGTCTTCGTCCTGCCGGTGGTGCAGAAGCTCCAGTCGCTCGACCTGTCCAGCCGCCGCATCGACGTCGGCATCCGGGGCGCGGTCAGCAAGCAGGGCATCCGGGCCGACCTGCACGGTGTCGCCATCGTCAAGGTCGGCGGCACCGAGGACGCGATCCGCGCCGCCGCCCAGCGGTTCCTGCACCAGCAGGACGAGATCGACAACTTCACCCGGGAGGTGCTGGCCGGCGCGCTGCGCTCCATCGTCGGCCGGCTCACCGTCGAGGAGGTCATCCGGGACCGGGCGGCGTTCGCCAACGCGGTCGCCGAGGAGGCCGAGCACTCGATGACCAACCAGGGGCTGGTGCTGGACACCTTCCAGCTCCAGGACATCCTGGCCGAGGGGTCGTACCTGCAGGATCTGGGGCGGCCGGAGGCGGCCCGGGTGCTCAAGGACGCGGCCATCGCCGAGGCCCGCGCCCGGCAGCAGGCCGAGCAGGAGCGGCTGCTGGCCGAGGAGGCGATCGCCGAGGCGAACCGGAACCTGTCGCTGAAGCAGGCCGGCATCCAGGCCGAGATCGACGCGGCGAAGGCGAAGTCGGCGGCGGCCGGGCCGCTCGCCCAGGCCGAGCGGGACCAGGCGATCCTCTCCGAGCAGCAGAAGGTCGCCGAGCGCAACGCCGAACTCAAGCAGCGTCAGCTCGACACCGAGGTGCGCAAGCCGGCCGACGCGGCCCGGTACAAGGTGGAGCAGGAGGCGGAGGCGTCACGCAACGCGGCGGTGCTGAACGCCGACGCCCAGCGGCAGGCCACCATCGCGGCCGCCCAGGCCGCCGCCGAGCAGGCCCGGCTCACCGGTGAGGGCGAGCGGGCCCGCCGGGCGGCGCTGGCCGAGGCCAACGCCATCGAGGGCGCCAAGGAGGGTGAGGCCGAGCAGCGGCGGCGGTCCGCGATCGCCGAGGCGGTCGAGCGGGAGGGCCAGGCCGAGGCCACGGCCATCCTGGCCCGGGGTCAGGCCGAGGCCGACGCGATGGCCCGCAAGGCCGAGGCGTTCGCCGCGTACGGTGAGGCCGCCGTGCTCGACCTGCTGGTCAAGATGCTGCCGCAGGTGGTCGAGGCGGCCAGCGCCCCGATCGGCGCGATCGACAAGCTGACGGTGATCTCGACCGACGGGGCGTCGTCGCTGACCAAGTCGGTGGCCGGCAACGTGGCCCAGGGCCTCCAGCTCGGCTCCGACCTCACCGGCATCGACCTCGCCGGCCTGCTCGCCAAGCTCGGCGCGGCGTCGTCCGGGTCCCCGGCCAACGGCAAGCCGCCGGTCGAGGGCAGCGCGGTCGAAACCCGCTGACCGTACGCGCGACGAGGGGCCGTCCGGCGTGCGCCGGGCGGCCCCTCGCGTCGTTCAGGTCAGCTCAGGCCCTGCTCGGCGGCCCAGCGCCGCAGTTCCGCCTCGGCCTCGTCGCGGTCGAGCGGGCCGCGTTCAAGCCGCAGTTCCTTGAGGTGCTGCCAGGCCCGGCCGACCACCGGGCCCGGCGGCACCCCGAGCAGTTCCATGATCGCGTTGCCGTCCAGGTCGGGCCGGACCCGCGCCAGGTCCTCCTCGGCGGCGATCCGGGTGATCCGTTCCTCCAGCGCGTCGTAGTCGGCGGCGAGCTGGGCCGCCTTACGCCGGTTGCGGGTGGTGCAGTCGGAGCGGGTCAGCTTGTGCAGCCGGTCCACCAGGTCACCGGCGTCGGTGACGTACCGACGCACGGCCGAGTCGGTCCACTCGCCCCGGCCGTAGCCGTAGAACCGCAGGTGCAGGCCGACCAGCTTGGTGACCTGGGAGGTGACGTCCTTCGGGTAGCGCAGCGCCTTCATCCGGTTCTTGGTCAGCCGGGCACCGACCACCTCGTGGTGGTGGAAGCTGACCCGACCGTCCGGACCGACCGCCTTGGTGGCCGGCTTGCCGACGTCGTGCATGAGCGCGGCCATCCGCAGCACGAAGTCGCAGCCGCCCGTCTCGTACGACACCGCGTTGCTCACCACGGTCAGGGTGTGCTCGTAGACGTCCTTGTGCTGGGCGTGCTCGTCGATGGTCAGCTTGAGGCCGGTCAGCTCGGGCAGGAACCGGTCGGCCAGCCCGGTGTCGACGAGCAGCCGCAGCCCGGTGATCGGGTCGGTGCCGCACAGCAGCTTGGTGAACTCGTCGCGGACCCGCTCGGCGGTGATCCGGTCCAGGTCGGCGGCCATCGCCACCATCGCCGCCCGCACGTCGGGGTGGACGGCGAAGCAGAGCTGAGCGGCGAACCGGGCGGCCCGCAGCATCCGCAGCGGGTCGTCGCCGAACGACTCGGCGGGCGTGCCGGGAGTACGGATGATCTTCGCGGCCAGGTCGTCCAGCCCGCCGTACGGGTCGGTGAACCGGTGGTCGGGGAGGCTGACCGCCATCGCGTTGACGGTGAAGTCCCGCCGCTTCAGGTCGTCGGTGAGGTTCGTGCCGTATTCGACGACGGGGTTGCGGCTGACCTGGTCGTACGCCTCCGCGCGGAAGGTGGTGACCTCCAGTCGGAGGCCGTCGCGCTGGCAGCCGATGGTGCCGAACTCCCGACCGGTCTCCCAGATCGACTCGGCCCAGCCCCGGACGATCCGTAGCGTCTGCTCGGGGTGGGCGTCGGTGCAGAAGTCCAGGTCGTCGCCGAGCCGACCGAGCAGGGCGTCACGGACGGACCCACCCACCAGGTGCAGTTCGTGCCCGGCGCGGGCGAACCGGCGGCCCAGTTCGTCGGCGACCGGGGAGACGCGGAGCAGTTCGGCGACGGCGTTGCGCTGCACGGTGGTGAGTTCACGGCGTGCGGCGGCGTGGGGTGTGGAGGCTTCGGACATGGGATCGCCAGCCTATCGGGCGGGGACGGGAACCGATCCGCCGGGCGCGGGTGTCGGGTACGGGTTGACTATGGTCATGGACGTGCGGACCGGTGCCGGCTCCGACGTACCCCCGGGAGGCTGGAGATGAGCGGCGGGCTCTACCGCAGCGCGAACGCCGCGCAGGGGGGTGACGGTCCCCGGCCGTACGACGGGGCGACCTTCATCTCCGCCGAGCCGTTGAACCAGCCGGGGGTGGAGGCGACCGCGCCGCCGCAGGAGGTGGTCGCCGAGACCAGCGCGGCGGCGAACAGCGCGGTGATGGCGGTCGGCAGCCTGGTCAGCCGGGGCACCGGCTTCATCCGGAACCTGATGATCGGCGCCGCGCTGGGCAGCGCCGTCGGTGACGCGTTCACCACCGCCCAGTTCCTGCCCAACCAGGTGTACGAGTTCCTGCTCGGCGGCGTGCTGACCAGCGTGCTGATCCCGGTGCTGGTACGCCGCAGCAAGGCCGACCCGGACCGGGGCGAGGCGTACGCCCAGCGGCTGCTGACCCTCGCGGTGCTGGCCCTCGCGGTCACCGTGGTGCTGGCCCTGCTGCTGGCCTCGACCCTGACCACGCTCTACGCCGGCGGCAAGAACGCGGCGTACACGAGCCTGGTCACCAACCTGTCCTATCTGATGCTGCCGATGCTGTTCTTCACCGGCGTCAGCGCGTTGATCGCGGCGGTGCTGAACACCCGGGGGCACTTCGCCGCGCCGATGTGGGCGCCGATCCTGAACAACCTGGTCGTCATCGGCACGTTCGGCCTCTACATCGCGGTGTACGGCGCGCGGGCGCTGGGCCCGGAGGACATCGGCTGGGAGCGCGTCCTGCTGGTCGGCGGGGGCACCCTGCTCGGCGTGGCGGTGCAGGCGGCCGGGCTGCTGCCGGCGCTGCGCAAGGTCGGGTTCCGGTGGAAGCTGCGGTTCGACTTCCGCGAGCTGGGGCTGCGTGAGCTGGCCCGGCTCGGTGGCTGGATGTTCTGCTACGTCGCGGTCAACCAGCTCGGCCTGTTCGTGGTGGTCAACCTGCTCACCCGGGCCGCCGGTGGCGACGAGAGCAACGCCGGCCTGCTGATCTACAACAACGTCTTCCTGCTGCTGATGATGGCGCACGGCATCATCGCCGTCTCGATCATCACGGCGCTGATGCCCCGGATGAGCGCCGCCGCCGCCGAGGGCCGGTTCACCGACGTCACCGCCGACCTGTCCCGGGGCACCCGGATGGTGACGGCGGTGCTCGCGCCGATCGCGGTCTGCTACGCGGTGCTGGCCGGCCCGGTCTCCGTGGTGGTCTTCCAGTACGGCGCGTTCAACGGTGACAACGCGCTGGCCACCTCGCTGGTGCTGCTGGTCGCCGCGCTGGGCCTGGTGCCGTTCGCGATCAGCCAGCTGTTCACCTTCGCCTTCTACGCGTTGCCGGACACCCGTACCCCGGCGCTGGTCAACATCCCGGTGGTGATCCTGCGGGTGGCCGTGCAGATCGGGGTCTTCGTCACCTTCTCGGCCACCTTCGCGGCGGCCGGCATGATGCTCGGCAACGCCATCTCGTACGTGGCGGCGGCGGTGCTCTCGGCGATGCTGCTGCGGCCCCGGGTGGGCCGGATCGGGCTGGGCCGGATCATGCGGACCATGGGCAAGGTGCTGGTGGCGGCGCTCGGCGCGGCGCTGGTCGGCCTGCTGGTGGTCAACCTGCTGCCCGGCGACCCGGAGAACCTGAGCCGGCTGGCGGCGGCGGTGCGGCTGGTGCTCGGCGGGGCGGTGATCGGCGGGACGTACCTGGGCCTGGCGATGGTGCTGCGGATCGGCGAGATCACCGAGGTGGTCGCGATGGTGCGCCGGCGGCTCGGCCGCTGAGCCGCCGGCCAGCCCGCGGCCGGGCAGGGGACACGCAGGGTGAACGAGGATCACCAGCCTGGGGACACGCCTGTGGATAACTTGGTGATTGCCCGCTCAGTCACCGTAAAGGGCTGTGGATAACCAACCGTAAGGCTGAGCATGTACGACCGTTCGGCGGGAACCAGACCTGCCGACACCGGATCGTTCCCGGTGGGTCGGCCCGGAGGTCGACGGTTTGCGACGGGCGTCTAGATTGGCCAGTACATGTGTCAGCAACGTGGGAGAGAGTGGCGTTAAACGGACTTTCCACCCCATATGCGACAGGCCGTCGAGCACGGCGGGAAGATGACATGTCGGTATGACGGGCGGTCCGGGTAAGGTCGCTGTCGACGGACACGGCAGGTGGCCGACGCCCGAGTCGACGCCGCCGGTCGGTTCCAGCGACGGCGGAGCGGGAAGCCACATGCCCAGCAGCGCGGGTCCATCGATCGACACGATCACCGAGGGAGGACGGGTGACCCAGGTCGGCGAGGGTCAGGAGGCGGAGGAAACTGCTCCTCCGGTCATGACCTTCGGTGCTCCCACGGCCGGTGAGATCCTCGCCGAGCGGTACGAGCTGGTCGAGCACATCAACAACGACAGTGCCGGGCGCCTGGTCTGGCGGGGGGTCGACGTCATCCTGCGCCGGCCCGTGGCGGTGGTGCTCCGCTACCCCGGCGGCGACTCGGCCACCGAGATGCTCCAGGCCGCCGTGGCGGCCAGCCGGGTCATCCACCCCAACCTGGTCGGCGTCTACGACGCGATCGACGAGGACGTCCGGGCGTACGTCGTCCGGGAGTGGGTCGACGGTCGCTCCCTGCGTGAGCTGGTCGCCGAAGGGCCGATGGACCCGGCCCGGGCCACCGCCGTCGGCAACGCGGTCGCCAGCGCCCTCGCCGCCGTGCACGCCACCGGGATGGTCCACGGCAACGTGCACCCCGGCACCGTGATGATCAGCGACGACGGCCGGGTGGTCCTGGCCGACGCCCGCACCGACGGCGACGACAGCCAGGAAGCCGACATCCGCGCGGTGGGTGGCGTCCTCTACTTCGCCCTCACCGGGCACTGGCCGCACGCCGAGGCCCCGCTGCGCGGCGCGACCGCCGGCCACGGCCGGGCCGCCATCCCGGACGCCGTCCGCGACGCCAGCGGCGCCATCGCCGCCCCCCGGCAGGTCCGGGCCGGCGTGCCGGCGTACCTCGACGACCTGACGATGGACCTGCTCGACGCCGAGATCGCCCCGCCGTCGTCGGACGTGCTCTCCGCCGAGCTGGGTCGCCTCGACATCCCCGCCGAGGACCACTTCCTCGACCAGACCGGCACCATCCGGTTCACCGCCGACGGCGTCGAGGACCGTTCACCGCTGGCCGCCGCGGGCGGCCGGAAGGTCGCGATCGGCATCGCCGGGCTGCTGGCGGTCGCCCTCGTCGGCCTGCTCATCGGCATCACCACCCTGGGCGGCGACGACAGCCCCGAGACCGAGCCGGTGGCCCGCCCCTCCAACAGCGCGCCGGCCGGCGACGCCACCCCGGCCCCCGTGGTGCGCAAGCTCGCCATCCAGGACATCCGGATCATCGACCCGGACAGCCGGCAGCGCAACGAGCTGGACGACGCCGAGAAGATGATGGACGGCGACGAGGACAAGGGTTGGGAGACCGACACCTACTACTCGGCCAACTTCAGCAACTACAAGAAGGGCATGGGGGTCTGGATCGACCTCGGTGCCCCGCACACGGTCAAGTCGCTCACCGCCACCCTGTCGGACTCCGGCGTCTCCGCCGCGCTGTTCACCGGCAACGGCGACTTCCCGTCCACCTCGCAGGGCGACAAGGACCTGGTCAAGGGCTTCAAGACCCGGATCGGCCAGCCGTTCGAGCAGCACGACGGCACCAAGATGGCCTTCGACGGTTTCGACCCCGAGCAGAAATACCAGTACCTGCTCTTCTGGATCACCGAGCTGCCCTCCACCGAGCGGGGCTTCAAGCTGGGCGTCCAGGAGATCTCGGTCCAGGGATCGTGATCCGCCGGCCGCGACCCCGTCACCGCCTCCGCCGGACGTGGTGATGGTCGGTCGCGGCGGGCAGTCACCCGACCCGGCGACCGGTGGGCCGGCGTCGATCGTGGTGTCGCACCCCGAGACCACCGACCTGGACCTGCTCCGCGCCCACGTCGCCGGTGACCGGGACGCCTTCACCGAACTGTTCCACAGGCACCGCGACCGGCTCTGGGCGGTGGCCCTGCGGACCACGGGCGACCGGGAGGAGGCGGCCGACGCCCTCCAGGACGCGCTGCTCTCCGCCCACCGCGCCGCCGGCCGGTTCCGGGGCGACTCCGCCGTCACCACCTGGCTGCACCGGATCGTGGTCAACGCCTGCCTGGACCGGCTCCGCCGCCGGCAGGCGCACCCCACCGTCCCGCTGCCCGACGGCAACCACACCGACGACGTCCGGGGGACCGGTGGCGTCGAACCGGCAGCCCCGGCCACCGACCACGACACCGCCCTGGTGGTACGCCAGGCGCTGGCCGGGTTGCCGGTCGAGCAGCGGGCCGCGCTGATCCTGGTGGACGTGCAGGGCTACCCGGTCGCCGAGGTCGCCCGGATCCTCGGCGTGGCCGAGGGCACGGTGAAGAGCCGGTGCGCCCGGGGCCGGGCCCGGCTGGCCGGCGTGTTGGGGCACCTGCGCACCGGCGGGGACCACCCCCCGGTCGGGTCGGCCACGGCGGACGGGTCCCGCCGGACGGGTCGGGACGTTCCCGACGTCACACCCGGGAACCGGCAGCCGGCCAGCGACGTCCGATCGGGGTCGGGGCAGGCCCGGCGGGACGCCATCCAGGAGGAGCCGTGACCGGCCGGGAGTTCAGGGAGGTCGACCACGACCTGCTCGCCGACTACGTGGGCGGGGCACTGGACGGCACCCCGGAGCACACCGTCGTCGCCCGCCTGGTGACCGAGGACCCGGCCTGGGCCGACGCGTACGCCGTCCTGACGCCCGCCGTGGCCCGGGTGCACGACGCGTTGGCCGGTTGGGGCGCCGCCGCACCGGAGATGCCGCTGGCCGTGGTGGAGCGGCTCACCGCCGTACTCGCCGGTGCCGGTCCGGCCGCCGACCCGCCCGCCGCCGACGACGCGACGCCCCGCCGGGCCGCACCGGGCGACGTCCGGCCGGTCCGGGCAGCCGGGCCGGTGCCGACGCAGCCGGGCGGTCGGCGTACCCCCGGCGGTCGTCCCGACGAGGGGCGTGCCGATCCGTCGGGCCCCGGTCGGCGGCGACGCTGGGCGCGGCTGGCCGGGCCGGTCACCCTCGCCGCGGCGTCGCTGGCGGCTGTGGGTTTCGGCGTCGCCCACCTGGTCGACGGCACCACCGACCGGGACGCGGCCACCTCGCTGGCCGGCCCGGCGCAGGAGCGCGCGGAGGGTGGGTTCCGGTTCAGCGGTGAGACCCGGCGCAGCGGCGTCGACTGGTCCCCGTCGACGCTGCGGGGCACCACGGCGGCCCCGATGGTCCAACCCGTCACCCCGCCGGGCCTCCAACCCGGTGACGAACCTGGGGTCACCACCCAGATCAGCCCCGGCGCGCCGGAGAGCAAACGGCTCGCCGCGCCCGCCGGGCTGGACCGGCTGACCGGGCGGACGGCGCTCGACGCCTGCCTCGCCGACATCGCGTCCGCGCACCAGCGTGGGCCGCTCACCGTCGAGGTGGTCGACTACGCCACGTTCAACGGTGAGCCGGCGCTGGTCGTCCACTTCGCCGATTCCACCGGGGCGCGGTGGGCGTGGGTGAGCGGCGCGGAGTGCGGTGTGCCGGGGTCCGGCGCGGACACCCGCTACCAGTCGCGGGTAGGGTGAGGTCCCGGTCACCGCTCGTCCCGCATCGCGTGACGTGACCCACCGGACGACCGGTCCGGGAATCCCCGGTTCGTACGATGACGTTCTGCAAGTCAGCCGCCGACGTCGTTGAACCGTCGGCGCTCGGATCGACGTCGGTGCGCCGCCGATGTCGTACACACACATCGGGAGACGGCAGTGGACGAGGTCCGCAACCTGATCATCATCGGCTCCGGGCCGGCCGGGTACACGGCGGCGGTCTACGCCGCACGCGCCAACCTCAAGCCACTCGTGATCGAGGGTGTGCAGTCCGGCGGTGCGTTGATGACCACGACCGAGGTGGAGAACTTCCCCGGTTTCGCCGACGGCATCCTCGGCCCCGAGCTGATGGACAACATGCGCAAGCAGGCCGAGCGGTTCGGTGCGGAGTTCCTGACCGACGACGTCACCCGGGTCGAGCTGAAGGACACCGGCGACACCGGTTCCGACGCGGTCAGCACCGTGTGGGTCGGGCAGACCGCCTACCGGGCGAAGGCCGTCATCCTCTCCACCGGCTCGGCCTGGCGTCCGCTGGGCGTGCCGGGTGAGCAGGAGTACCTGGGGCACGGCGTGTCGTCCTGCGCCACCTGTGACGGGTTCTTCTTCCGCAACCAGCACATCGTGGTGGTCGGCGGCGGCGACTCCGCGATGGAGGAGGCCAGCTTCCTCACCCGGTTCGCCGAGTCGGTCACGATCATCCACCGGCGCGACTCGTTCCGGGCCAGCAAGATCATGGCCGACCGCGCGCTGAGCAACGACAAGATCCGGGTGGAGTGGAACAGCACCGTCGAGGAGGTGCTCGGCGCCGACGGCAAGGTCACCGGTGTCCGGGTCCGCAACGTGCACACCGGCGACGTCAAGGTGCTCGACGTGACGGGCGTGTTCGTGGCGATCGGCCACGACCCGCGCAGCGAACTCTTCCGCGACCAGGTCGAGCTGGACGACGAGGGTTACGTGAAGGTGCAGTCGCCGAGCACCCGCACCAGCGTGCCGGGCGTCTTCGCCGCCGGTGACGTGGTCGACCACACCTACCGGCAGGCGATCACCGCCGCCGGTACCGGCTGTGCCGCCGCCCTCGACGCCGAGCGGTTCATCGCCACCCTGAGCTGAACGACTGCAACACCACAACTGAGAAGGAGGGTCATAGTGGGAGCGACCAAGGTCGTCACCGACGCCAGTTTCACCGCTGACGTGCTCAAGTCCGACAAGCCGGTCCTGGTGGACTTCTGGGCCGAGTGGTGCGGGCCGTGCCGCAAGGTCTCGCCGCTGCTGGAGGAGATCGCCGGCGAGATGGCCGGCCAGGTCACCATCGTCAAGCTCAACATCGACGAGAACCCGGAGACCGCCCGCGCCTACCGGGTGATGTCCGTGCCGACCCTCACCATCTTCAAGAACGGCGAGCCGGTGCAGTCGATCGCCGGTGCCAAGCCGAAGGGCGAACTGGTCCGGCTGATCGAGTCGGCGCTGTAACCCCGCACCCCACCGGGAACCCCGCACCCCACCGGGTGCGGGGTTCCGGCCGTTCCGGGCCCTGACCTGCACGAACCCCCGGCCGGCGGCAACCGGTCACGGTACGCTCCGTAAGCGCTGGTCCTACCGGACGCGCAAGCGTGGCCGTCATCGAAGGTGCCCGGCAGCCAACCTCTGAGGGGGTCCTGCGTGCGTCCGATCCGACCCGGTGACCGTGGACCGGCAGTGACCGAGATCCGTGCCGTCCTGACCGGCCTGGACCTTCTCGCCGCGCCCGGCGACGAGTTCGACGCCGCCACCGAACGGGCCGTCCGGGCCTTCCAGCAGTCCCGTGGGCTCAGCGCGGACGGGCGGGTCGGTGCCGAGACCTGGCGGGCCCTGGACGCCGCCCGCTGGCGGCTCGGCGCCCGCACCCTCTACCACGCGGTGCCCGACCCGCTGATCGGCGAGGACGTCCGGTCGCTGCAGGAACGCCTACTGGAGATGGGGTACGACGTCGGCGGCGCCGACGCCGTCTACGGCGTACGCACCTCGCGGGCGGTGGCGCAGTTCCAGCGTGAGGTGGGGCTGAAACCGGACGGCTCCTGCGGGCCGTACACGATGGGCGCGCTGCGCCGGCTCGGCCGCAAGGTGGTCGGCGGACGCCCCCAGTGGCTGCGCGAATCCGACGCGATCCGGCAGTCCGGGCCGACCCTGGTCGGGCGCACCGTCGTCATCGACCCCGGCCACGGCGGCACCGACCCGGGAGTGGTGGTGCCCGACGGGACGCTGCGCTGGACCGAGGCGGACCTGGTGCACGACCTGGCCAGCCGGCTGGAGGGGCGGCTCGCCGCGGCCGGCGTCCGGGTGCAGCTGACCCGGGGCCCCGCGCCCCGTACCTGCCTGCCGGACATCGACCGGGCGGAGCTGGCCAACTCCCTCGGTGCCGACGCGTTCATCTCGCTGCACACCGACGGTCACGTCAACCCGGCCGCCGACGGGGTCGCCACCTACCACTACGGCACCGACAACGGCGTCACCTCGGCCACCGGGGAACGACTCGCCGGGCTGGTACAGCGGGAGATCGTGGCGCGGACCGGGCTGCGCGACTGCCGTACCCACGCCAAGGCGTGGGACCTGCTGCGGCTGACCAGGATGCCCGCCGTACGGGTCGAGGTGGGCTACCTGACCTCGCCGCAGGACCGGGCCCGGCTGGTCGACCCGCGGTTCCGGGACCGGATCGTCGAGGCGCTCGTGGCGGCCGTACAGCGGATGTTCTTCCCCGTCGAACGGGACGTGCCGACCGGCTCGATCGACGTCAGCGCGCTCCGCGCGGTGGTGGCGGCCGGCGCGGCCCGGGACTGAGCCGGCGGCCCGCTCAGCCGGCGCTGGAGCGGGTGGCCGGGGCGGGGCGCACCGGCCGCAGCAGGCTCTCCGGGCTCATCGAGCCGAGCAGCTTCTCCAGCGCGTACTCGACGTCGGACTTCCAGCTCAGCGCGGTGCGCAGCTCCAGGCGCAGGCGCGGGTAGCGGGGGTGCGGGCGGACCGTCTTGAAGCCCACCGAGAGGAAGAAGTCGGTCGGGGCGACGCAGGCCCGGGTGTCGTCCGGCTCGTCACCGAACTTCGCGTCGCCGAACGCCTCGATCGCCTTGATGCCCCGCTTGGTCAGGTCCCGGGCGACACCCTGCACCAGCATCCGGCCCAACCCGCCCCCGGCGAAGGCCGGCACCACGTTTGCGGTCATCAGCAGCGCGGCGTCCGCCGAGACCGGCGAGGTCGGAAACGCCATCGACCGGGGTACGTAGGCCGGCGGCGCGTACATCACGAACCCGGCCGGCATCCCGTCGACGTACGCCAGCTTGCCGCAGGAACCCCACTCCAGGAGCGTCTGGGAGACCCACGCCTCCTTCTCCAGCCCCGGGTCGCCGTTCGCGCAGGCCCGCTCGGCGGAGACCGGGTCCAGCTCCCAGTAGACGCACTGCCGGCACGGGCGAGGCAGGTCTTCCAGGGTGTCCAGGGTCAGACTGACCAGACGTCGCGACATCAGAGCATCCCCACACTTAGGCTCGGAGGCGAGACCAGCCCGCGGCGGCAGCATCGCCCGCTGCGTCCCCGACGAGCGATCGTACGCCGACTGGCGACCGTACGGGAGGGGACGCGCGAATGGCCACCCGGGACGGGGACGGGACGTCCGGGATGTGGACCCGACCCGGATCGTGACCGGCAATCTGCCGAACGGGGACTACGATCGGCCGACCGGCGTCCCGCGCCGCCATGGTCGCCGGCACCGCGGGTACCCCAGCGGGCGGGAGCCCGACCGACACCCGATCGAGGTGATGTCATGACCGGCACGACGCTCGACGACTACACCGACCGGTACGCCCGGCGGGTCCGGGGCATGACCGCCTCGGAGATCCGGGCCCTCTTCGCGGTCGCCAGCCGGCCGGAGGTCGTCTCGCTCGCCGGTGGCGCACCCTACATCGCCGCGCTCCCGCTCGACGCGGTCGGCGAGATGCTCGGCAGGCTCGGCTCCGAGTTCGGTTCCACCACCCTCCAGTACGGCATCGGCCAGGGCAGCCTGGAGCTGCGCGAACGGATCTGCGAGGTGATGGCGCTCTCCGGCATCGACGCCTCCTGCGGCGCCTCCCCCGACGACGTGGTGGTCACCGTCGGCGGGCAGCAGGCGCTCGACCTGGTGGCCCGGCTCTTCCTCGACCCGGGTGACGTGGTGCTCGCCGAGGGTCCGACGTACGTCGGCGCACTCGGGGTGTTCCAGGCCGCCCAGGCCCAGGTCGTACACGTGCCGATGGACGACGACGGGCTGATCCCGGAGGCCCTGGAGGTGGCCATCGCCGACCAGGCCCGTGCCGGCCGTCGGGTCAAGTTCCTCTACACCATCCCCACCTACCAGAACCCGGCCGGCGTGACGCTGAGCGACGAGCGGCGGGAACGGGTGCTCGACATCTGCGAGCGGGCCGGCCTGCTGGTGGTCGAGGACGACCCGTACGGCCAGCTGGGTTTCGAGGGCGACGCGCCCGCGCCGCTGCGGGCCCGCCGCCGCGACGGGGTGTTCTACCTGAGCACCTTCTCCAAGACCTTCGCCCCCGGGCTACGGGTGGGCTGGATCCTCGCCCCGCACGCCGTCCGCGACAAGCTGGTCATCGCCAGCGAGGCGCAGATCCTCTGCCCCAGCGCCTTCGCGCAGGCCGCCGTCTCGACGTACCTGTCGACGATGCCCTGGCGCGAACAGCTCAAGGTCTACCGGGAGATCTACCGCGAGCGGCGGGACGCGCTACTCGGCGCGCTGCACGACCAGATGCCCGAGGGAACCACCTGGACCAGGCCCACCGGCGGGCTGTTCGTCTGGGCCACCCTGCCCGACGGGCTGGACGCCAAGGCCATGGTGCCGCGTTCCATCGCCGCCCGGGTCGCCTACGTGCCGGGGACCGGTTTCTACGCCGACGGCACCGGCACCGGCAACATGCGGCTCAACTTCTCCTTCCCCACCCCGGAGCGGATCCGCGAGGGGGTGCGCCGGCTGGCCCGGGTGATGGAGCAGGAGCTGGCCATGCGGCAGGTCTTCGGGGCGGTCACGCCGACCGGGAGCCGACGGGGTGGTCCGGACGTCCCCGGCCCCGACTTGGCATGATTCCGGGATGGCTGTCACCCCCGTCGAGCGCTCCCTCGTGACCGGTTCCGCCGCCACCGACCTGCACGTGCTCGTGCTCGCCGGCGGCCTGTCCTACGAGCGGGACGTCTCCCTGCGGTCCGGCCGGCGGGTCCTCGACGCGTTGCGCAGCGCCGGAGTGGAGGCGGAGCTGCGGGACGCCGACGTGGCGTTGCTGCCCGCGCTGGCCGCCGACCCGCCCGACGCCGTGGTGATCGCCCTGCACGGCGCGACCGGCGAGGACGGTTCACTGCGCGGCGTGCTCGACCTCTGCGACGCGCCCTACGTCGGCTGTGACGCGCGGGCCGCCCGACTGGCCTGGGACAAGCCGTCGGCGAAGGCGGTGCTGCGGGAGAACGGCATTCCCACCCCCGACTGGGTGGCCCTGCCACACGACCGTTTCTCCGAGCTGGGTGCGGTGGCGGTGCTCGACCGGATCGTGGACCGGCTCGGGCTACCGCTGATGGTCAAGCCGACGCAGGGCGGTTCGGGCCTCGGCGCCGCCGTGGTCAAGGACGCCGCCGCCCTCCCGGCCGCGATGGTCGGCTGCTTCGCGTACGACTCGACGGCGCTGGTCGAACGGTACGTGGCGGGGATGGACGTCGCGGTGTCCGTGCTCGACCTGGGCGACGGACCGCAGGCGCTGCCGCCGGTGGAGATCGTCCCCCGCAACGGCGTGTACGACTACGCGGCCCGCTACACCGCCGGCCGCACCACCTGGCACGCGCCGGCCCGGCTCGACCCGGCCGTCGCCGGCGCGGTGGCCCAGGTGGCGCTGGCCGCGCACACCGCGCTCGGGCTGCGTGACCTGTCCCGCGTCGACCTGATCGTCGACGGGGACGGCCAGCCGCACGTGCTGGAGGTCAACGTCTCACCCGGTATGACGGAGACGTCGCTGCTGCCGTTGGCGGTCCAGGCGGCCGGGCTGGACCTCGGCCAGGTCCTCGGCACGCTCGTCGGTCGGGCCGCCGCCCGCCGCTCCTGACCCGCCGCTGTCGGCCGGCTTTCGGCCGGCGGTCCGTCAGGGTCGGACGGTGTCCCGGGTGACGGTTCCGCTGCCGGCCTTTCCGGTTCCGGCCGGCTCGTCGGTCGTGGTGGTCCCGGTGGCGTCCGTCGCCGGACCGTCGGGGTCACTCGGCACCGAATCGGTACCGGCACTCTCGGACATGCTGTCCGGCTGGGCTGTGGCCTCGGCTGACTGACCGTCGGCGTCCCGGCCCGTCGCCGGGTCGGGGTCGTCGCCCGGGGTGCCGTTGCTCGGTACTTCCGCCGCACCTTCCCCCGACGCCGTGTGTTCCGCCACGGTGTCGGCCAGTGCTCCCGCCCCGGTGCTGGACAGGTCCGGGGTGGGCTCGTTCTCCATGACCGGGAGTGGGGTCTCCTCCGCCGACTCGATCACCGAGACGGCCTCCTCGGCGGCTGCCGCCGCGGCCTCGGCCGACGACTGCGCGGCGATGCTGGAGGGCGTCTGCCACTGGATGCGCGGCGGCTCGGCGAGCGGGCGTCCACCGAACTCGGCCAGCCAGGCCGCGACGTGCGCGAGGTTTTCCCGCCACCGGGATTCCGAGATCGGGGGCAGGATCGAGTCCCAGAGCGACAGGAACGTGCCGCGCAGTTGAAGCCGACCATACGGCCGGGCCAGGAACCACATGTGCAGGTGGGCGGACCCGTCGCCCCACCGGTTCACGTGCACCCGGGCGACACCGTCCAGCGAGCGGATGGCGCGCTCCAGCCGAACCGTCATCACCCCGAGTTCGGCCGCGAGCAGGTTGGGCAGGTCGCCCAGGTCGAGGTGGGACCGCGACTCCAGGATGAGCACCATCGGCAGGCCGGTGGGACGGTCCATCGCCCGCACCCGCCAGCGTTCACCCACCCAGATGTACGCGTCGTCCGGCGCATTGCAGGCGATGCATTCCCGGAGCCCTTCGCCCTTGCGGGGAGGCTCGACCGCTACCGGCTCGTCGAGCTGCTTGACCCGGAGGTCACCTTCGAAGGGGAACGACGGCCACTGGGTGAAGTCCGGAACCGAGGGGGGAGGGGTGTCGTGCACGACGCTGACCATAACCGAGACGAGGACCGCTGTCCCTACCCCGAACGCCGCTGATCATGAGGGGATTTCGGTCAACGGGAGGCGACCGGCAGGGGCGTGCGGAGGGGTGTCACGACGGTTGTCCACAGGCTGATGAGATCACCAGCACACCCCGTCATCCACAGGCTGGCGTGCGTTCTGACGCGCTGTTTCACGTGAAACGGATGCAGCCTGTGGAAAACTTCTGTGGATAACTCTGGTGCTTCATCCACAGCACTGTTCACAGGAACCAGGGGTCCGTCTTCTTCAACGATCGAGGGGTTCGCCGGGCTGCTGGGCGACCGCCGTTTTTCCCCGACAGACACCTGGGATCGTCGACTCGCGGGGCGGTCCCTGTCCGCATCCGGGAGGTAGGGCGACCCGGTATGGCTAGTGGTGGGAGCCGCTCGCCATCCACGCCGAACGCGCCCCCCTCGCTTCGACGGCCGTGGTGCTGAAGCCGTAGTGAACCGGTCGACGGGTTTCACGTGAAACAGCACCCGGACGGCGCGGTCGGTCGCATGGGCTGGCACTCTGCCGCTGTGGTGCGAGCCGGCTCCCGGCATCCCCCGCCCTCTGACGGTTCGAGCACCACCCGTGCGGAGGTGTCGCCGCCACGAGATTCTGCCCACCGTTGGCAGTGGGCTCGCACGAAGCCGCCGTGAGGACCGAAGGGCGGTCGGGGTGCCGTTCCGGTCGGAGCGGGAATGTACGTCCGTAGAGCCGACGTCGACATCGGGGCACCGGATCGACTGCGATGCGCGGGCGGCGGGCGGTCATACATCCCGGGTGGCCCCTGTTCCACGTGAAACGTTGCGGCGTCGGACACGTCTGGCCGCACTCCCCACGCCCCGCCGAACACAGTCGGCCGCCAGCGGCCCTCAGATCAATCGTGCCGGCCTCTGCACCTCCCGGACGGACCCACTTGTGGGTCGCGGTGACCATCGTGATCCAGGCGATCTGAGCGGCCAGCCCGCAACCCCCGAGGGGTGGGGCGACCGTCGCGGCTTTCCCGCTGGCAACCCCCGGATCGGGCCGACCCAAGGCGCTGCGCCTACCACCCTCGTGCCCGACGGCTCCAACCGTCTCCGGTGGCCCCTCACCGGAGCATGATTCCCACGATGCCCTGTGCGGTCTCAGCCCGCCGGGCACCACCGCCCAACCCCGGTTTCACGTGAAACCGGGCGGTCAACCATGGCTCGTGGGCGTCGTCTACCAAAAGCCGCCGCGTCCCCCACAGCAGCCGGGCCGGACACCGCTCCGGACGCGGTCCTCTGACCAGACGCCATCCGCTGTCCGCGCCAACCGGAACGCCCGACGTCCCATCTCTCAGGCCTCCCATCACCAGGCTGGCCCACGGACCAACTGTTGTCGGCGGCGGCGGTGGCGAGGTCGTTCCAGGGTCCGCCCGACGCATGCGCGGGGGGTATGGAGGGACCGAACCCCCGGCTACCGCACGCCGAGTCCCGTGTCCTCCTGGACCGGCCGGCGCCGCCGGCGGTCCAGCCGCGGGCCTGACACCTCCCCGGGACGAGCAACCGGCCGCGTACCCGGGCGGGTACGCGGCCGAAAGTGAAGACTGGGCGGCGGAGGCTGGCGGACAGGCCGTACCGGCGTACCGGACGGTCGTCAGTCCTCGGGTTCCGCCTGCTCTTCCTCGCCGACGCCGATGATGCCGACGATCCGTTCCAGATCGTCCACCGTGGCGAACTCGATCGTGATCTTTCCCTTGCTCCGACCGATGTCCACCTTCACCCGGGTGTCGAACCGGTCGGAGAGCCGGTCGGCCAGGTCGGTCAGCGCGGGGGCGTGCGGCTTGGCGCGACGCTTGGCAGCCGGCGTCTTCGTGGGGCCGTCGCTGAGCGCCAGGGCGACGATCTCCTCGGTGGCCCGTACGGAGAGTCCTTCGGCGACGATGCGCAGGGCGAGCTGCTCCTGGGCCTCCGACTCGTCGAGGCTGAGCAGCGCCCGGGCGTGACCGGCCGACAGCACGCCGGCAGCCACCCGCCGCTGGACCTGTGGGGGCAGGTTCAGCAGTCGGATCGTGTTCGAGATCTGCGGACGGCTGCGTCCGATCCGGCGGGCCAGTTCCTCGTGGGTGGCGCCGAACTCCTCCAGCAGTTGCTGGTACGCGGCGGCCTCTTCCAGCGGGTTGAGGTTGGCCCGGTGGATGTTCTCCAGGAGCGCGTCCCGGAGCATCGCGTCGTCCTTGGTTTCCCGGACGATCGCCGGGATGCTCTCCCGGCCGACCGCCTGGGCGGCACGCCAGCGCCGCTCGCCCATGACGAGTTCGTACTTCTCGCCGTCGAGCTGACGTACGACGATCGGCTGGAGAAAGCCGACCTCCTGGATGGAGGTCTTCAGCTCCTCCAACGCCTCCTCGTCGAAGACGTGCCGGGGTTGCTTGGGGTTCGGCACGATCGCGTCGACGGAGATCTCCGCGAAGCGCGCACCGGGCACCGGGCTGAGTTGGGGTTCCTCAGGCTGCGGCGGTGCGCTGACCGTCGGGGTGGGCATCGACGGGGCCGGGCTCACGGGATCGGCGGACGTTTCGATCACCGGACGCGCCGGGTCGACCTCCACGGGCATGGTCGCCGTGGCCGTACTGCTCTCCTGCACCGGCCCGGTCGGGATCAGCGCACCGAGCCCTCTACCCAGACCGCCCCGGGGACGGTTCTTCATACGACGCCTCCCAGCGACTCGTCCGCACTACGCATTCCGGTTCACCGGCTCCTTGGCACCGCGCTCGGCGATCTCCTGGGCGGCCTCGAAGTAACTCGTAGCCCCCCGCGATCCGGGATCGTAGGTCATCACGGACTGCCCGTAGCTCGGGGCCTCCGACACGCGGACGTTGCGGGGGATGACAGCCTGGAGGACCTTGTCACCGAAGTGGTTACGGACGTCCTGTTCCACGGCGTCGGCCAGCCGGGTACGGCGGTCGTACATGGTGAGCAGGATCGTGGAGACGGCCAGCTTCGGGTTCAGGTGCTGGCGTACCAGATTGATGTTGTTTATCAACTGGTTCAGCCCCTCCAGCGCGTAGTACTCGCACTGGATCGGGATCAGCACCTCCTGGGCGGCCACCAGAGCGTTGACCGTCAGCAGGCCGAGAGAGGGCGGGCAGTCTATGAACACGTAGTCGAAGTGCCCCGGGTACGCCTCGATCGCCCGGTTCAGCCGGGACTCCCGGGCGACCACCGAGACCAGCTCGATATCGGCACCGGCCCGGTCGATGGTCGCCGGCCCA
>NZ_JBMDWU010000154.1:0-34535 GCF_048594385.1 Micromonospora sp.
TGCTCCGATCGCTCCGCAGGGCCGGTCAGGGGCGGGTTCCGGGCAGACCCGGGCGGGGTGGGAGGTACTCCTACGCGTCCTTTCGATCTGACGACGTCAGCGATTCAGGAACCGGCTCCCGAGTCTGGGCAGCTGCCCCGCCGGGTGCTTGGCTGGCCCTGTGGCCCTGTGGCCCTGTGGCCCTGGTGATTCGGTGAGGTCATCAGCTCGAAAGGACGCGACCTCGGTACCTTGTCCCCAGCTCCAGCGGGTTTCCACAGGGTTATCCACAGGTTGGGCGGGGCTGTTGAAACAGCGCCGACGCAACGGGAGCATGGCGGGGTGACGACGGAGGATGCCCCGCTGGCCGACCTGGGCCGGACGGTCCGGGCGCTGCGCCGTGAGGCCGACCTGAGCCAGCGGGAGCTGGCCCGGCGTTCCGGGGTGCCCCAGGCGACCATTGCCCGGATCGAGTCCGGCAGGGCGACCGACCCACGGTTCCACACGGTCGAGCGCCTGGTGCGGGCGGTCGGCGGGACCCTGACGGTCGCACTACCGGTCGAGCCGGCGTCGTCGGTGGCCCCGACCACAGCGCCGACCTCAGCGCCGACCTCAGCCCTGACTGCGGCGTCGGTTGCCGAGGTGACCTGTGCGCTGCCGCCGGTGCCGCACGACGACCTGCGGGACACCGCCGGACGGCGCTATCCGGCCCACCTCGACGTCTGGCCGGTGCGGGAGCCGAAGGACTGGCCGGGTGCCTGGTGGGCGGACTGGTACAACTTGCCGCCTCCGCTGTGGCCGCTGCGGTTGCCGCCGGCGGCGTACGAACGGAATCGGGGACACCGGGACCGGCGGCGGGCGGCGGAGCGGGTCCGTCGGGACGTCAGGGTCCGGTGGGTGGACGGTGACGGGCGACCGGCGACCACCTGGCGGTTCGTGGCCGAGCTGCCCGACGGCACCCTCCTGGGGGAGCTGCGCGCCCACGAGCGTGACCTGCACCTGGTCCGTGGGGACGACGGGGACTGGCCGCGTGAACTCG
Source organism: Micromonospora sp. (assembly GCF_048594385.1). NCBI lineage: Bacteria > Bacillati > Actinomycetota > Actinomycetes > Micromonosporales > Micromonosporaceae > Micromonospora > Micromonospora sp. Next base: position 1,019 of record NZ_JBMDWU010000154.1, read on the forward strand.
TACTCGACGGGGTGCTGGTCGCGGCCGGGAACCGCCGGATCGGCATCGGTGACCGGTTGGTGGCGGCCATGACACGGCGGATGGACGAGACGGGCATCGGCCTGGTCCGCACGGTGGTCGAGGAGCACATCGCCATCCGTTTCCTGTCGGCCTGCGGATTCCGGGTCGCGTCGGCTCGTCCCCTCGCCATGGCCCTGAGACGCCCGGCCGGTCCCGCGCCCCGGCCACCCCGACCGCCGTGAACACCCCGACCGCCGTAGCCGCCCGGCCGGCCGGATTGCCGCACCCGCCAGCCCCCGGGCTGGCGGGTGCGTCTCAGGACAGCGCGCGGGCCGCCTCGGTCAGGGCGGTGAACGCCTCCCGCATCCGCCAGCCGTCGCGGTCCCGGGGGCCGACCGGGTTCGAGACGGTACGCAGCTCGGCGAAGGGGAGGCCGGCCTGTGTGGCGGCGACCGCCACCGCGTACCCCTCCATGGCCTCGGCCACCGCGTCGGGGTGCCGGTCGGCCAGGGCGGTGGTGCTCGCGGCCGTGCCGGTGACCGTGCTGACCGTCAGCACCGCCCCGACGACCGCCTGGGGGAGGGCGGCACGTAGCGCGCCCAGCAGCGCCCGGTCGACGTCGATGGTGGGGCCGCCACCGAGCAACTCCGGTGGCATGCCCAACTCGTCGACGGGGATGAAGCCCGTCGGGGACTCGGCCCCGAGGTCCGCGGCGACGCTGCGGGAGGCGAGCACCGTGGCGCCGACCGGGGCGCGGCCGGCGAAACCGCCGGCGATCCCGGCGCTGACCACCGCGCGGTAGGGACGGCCGGCGGCCTCCGCGAGGGCCAGCATCCGGGCCGTGGTGGCACCGGCCACGGCCGGACCCACGCCGATCGCCCGGACGGTCACCGTCGGATCGGTCAGCCCGGCCCGGACGGCCTCCGCCTCGGCCGGTACGGCGGTGAGTACCAGCAGGCCCGTCACGACACCGACCCCGGCGACTGTCGTCGCTGGTCGTTGTCGACACCGCTGCCGCTGCCCGGGACGGCCGAGGACGGCCGGTAGATGTGGTAACCCGGCGGGGCCAACCCGTCGGCGGAACGCCTGGAGTCGCCCGCCCCGCTCGGTGCCGGTGAGGTGGGTGCGGCGCGGGCCGCCGCCTCGGCCGCCGCGTCGTCGGCGCTGTCGGCCAGCTGATCGGTGGTCAGGTCGGCGTGGTCGCCGTCCGGTCGGTCGGCGGCGTCCCCGCCGGTACGGGCCGCCGCGCCGTCGGTGGCGCCACGGGCGCGGCGGGCGCGGCGGGCCTCGTCGGCGGCAACGTCGGCCTGGTCCTGGGCGGCCAGTTCCTCGTCGGTGAGCGGCCGGCCGAGCAGCCGCTGGGCGCGGAGCCGACCGGCCACGACGACCCCCCGTACGGCGGCGAGGACACCCACCCCGGCGGCGACCGCGATGCCGATCCGACCCTCGAACGGGACGAGGCCGAGCCCACCCCCGGCGACGAAGGCGAGCATCAGGACGGTCTCCGAGTGGGCGAAGGAACTGGCCCGCAGCCGTTCGGGGATCCGTTCCTGGATCGAGGCGTCCACGGCGAGCTTGGCGATCCCGCTGGACAGGGCGGCGACCAGGCAGAACAGCGCCACCATCGGCAGCGAGAACTTCAACACGGTCAGGATGCCCACCCCGGCCACGATGATCATCGTGTTGGACTGGATCGCCGCCGGCCGGTGGATACGCAGCCGGGTGCCGACCGCGGTGGCCAGGAAACCGCCCACCGCCAGCGCCCCGCCGATCAGGCCCAGCGCCGCCTGGTCGTTGAGTTCCCGGCCGAACAGGTCGTTGGTCAGGTCCCCCTTCTTCAGCGCGAACGCCAGGAAGAGCAGGAGGAAGCCGTAGAGCGCGCGGAGCCCCGCCGCCCCGATCAGGGTGGCGATCACCAGCCGGCCCGCCGGTCGTCCCCTACCCAGCGGACGGTCGCCCTTGCGGCGCAGCGCCCGCAGCGGTCGGGGCACCCGCTCGGGCGGCTCGGAGTCCGCCCGGGGCGGCAGCCGCAGCGCGATCACCATGCCGACCAGGAAGATGACCGAGGCGACCCGCAGCGGCCACTGCGGCCCGAACCAGAACGCCGCCAGTCCCAGCGGGGCCACCAGGGCCCCGGCCACCGTGCCGTAGACGCTGGCCCGCGCCCCCACCTGGGACAATCCGAGACCCTCCGGCAGCAACCGGGGTACGGCGGCGGACCGGGCCACCCCGTACGCCCGGGAGAGCGCCAGCACGCCGAACGCGGCCGGATAGAGCCCGAGGCTGCCGAGGTAGTCGGAGATCAGCCAGGCGAGGAAGGCCCGGCCGAGCATGGTGGTGGCCAGCGCGTACCGGCGGCCGTGCCGGAAGTGGTCGAGCAGCGGACCGACCACGGGGGCCAGCATCGCGAACGGCACCATCGTGACCAGCAGGTAGAGCGCGACCTTGCTGCGGGCCTCGCCGAGCGGGACGTCGAAGAAGATGGTCCCGGCCAGGCCGATGGCGATCAACGTGTCCCCGGCGCAGGAGACGGCGTGCAGGTCGAACAGGCGGACCATGCCGGTCTCGCCGCCGGCCCCCCGTGCGCGGGCCGAGCCGGCGCGGCGGGTCACCCAGCGTCCGCCGTTGACCGAGCCACGCAGCAGCAGGCGGGTGGCGCGGATGCCGGTGCCGACGGTCCGTCCCAGGACGGACGACCCGGAGCGGGAGAACAGCGGCATGTGCACCATCCTTGCCCATCTGCTCCAGGTACGCCGCACCACGGGGGAAGACTCACTCGGGGAGTGCCTGTCGGCGCGCGGCGCGCATGGGGAACAATGGTCGGGTGACCAGGCCCGCTCCCGCCCGTGCCGCCCGCCTCGACCAGGTCTGCGCCGCCGCCGTCGAGGTGGCCCGCGACGCGATCACCGAGGTGGAGCCCTCCGACATCGGCGACCACCTGCGGGCCGTCGCCGAGGGTGACCGGGTCGTCACCCACTATTTCGAGTGTCTGCTCGGTGGCTACCGGGGCTGGCGCTGGGCGGTGACGGTCACCCGGGTGCCACGCAGCCGGCAGGTCACCGTCTGTGAGACGGTGCTGCTGCCCGGCTCCGACGCGCTGCTCGCGCCGGGCTGGCTGCCCTGGCAGGAACGCCTCCAGCCGGGTGACCTCGGCCCCGGTGACCTGCTGCCCACCCCGTCGGACGACGACCGGCTCGCGCCCGGCTACCTGCTCTCCGACGACCCGGCGGTCGAGGAGACCTCCTGGGAGCTGGGCCTGGGTCGCCCCCGGGTGCTGTCCCGCGAGGGACGGGCCGAGACGGCCCAACGCTGGTACGACGGCGACCAGGGCCCGTCGGCGCCGATCTCCACCGCCGCCCCCGCGTCGGCCCGCTGCGGCACCTGCGGCTTCTACCTGCCGCTGGCCGGTGCGCTCCGGCAGGCGTTCGGGGCCTGCGGCAACTTCTACGCCCCCGACGACGGTCGGGTGGTCAGTGCCGACCACGGCTGCGGCGCGCACTCGGAGACCCTGGTGGAGACTCCCGAGCCGGTGGTCGACGAGCTTCCGACGGTGTACGACGACAGCGCGGTCGAGTCGATGACGGTGGACGTCGCGCCGACGGCCACCGAGCCGGTGCCGGTGGAGTCGACCGACCCCGCCTGACCGCCGGACGGTCAGCCCCGGGGGGCGGATTCCCGACGGCGACGCCGGTGGGCGTCGTGCCGCATCATCGTGACCAGACCGGGAAAGCCCCACAGGAACCCGGCCAGACAGGTCCAGAGCCAGTCCTGGTGGCCGTGTTCGGTGAGCCAGTCACGGAAGAAGACCAGCAGGAGGAGTCCGGCCACCGCCCAGGCGATCAGCCCGGCGACGGCGAACGGGACCATCGGCGGGTCGAGTGGTTCGGGTCGGGGTGGTTGCTCCTGCGGCACGGGCAGAAGCGTACCGCGAAGTACTTTCCCGGCCCGCCGTTGATCTGGGACGATGCGCGCGACAACGGTAGATCATTTGCGAGGACCTGATGGCCATTGCGCCGCCGGACAACGGCATTCCCTCTGATCCCGCTCAACCCCGGAACGGTTTCGACCGGTTCTTCGAGATCTCCGCCCGTGGCTCGACGATGAGCCGCGAGGTACGGGGTGGCCTGGCGACCTTCTTCACGATGGCGTACATCGTGGTGTTGAACCCGCTGATCCTGGGCGGAGCCGCCGACGGTGACGGCAAGAAGCTCTCGATCCCCGCGCTGGCCGCCGCGACCGCGCTGGTGGCGGGCCTGATGACGATCCTGATGGGGGTCGTCGGGCGGTTCCCGATGGCGCTGGCCGCCGGTCTGGGGGTGAACGCGCTCGTCGCGTTCGAGATCGCCCCGCAGATGACCTGGGCGGATGCGATGGGGCTGGTGGTGATCGAGGGTGTGCTCATCGCGATCCTCGTGCTCACCGGCCTGCGTACGGCGGTGTTCCGTTCGGTCCCGACGCAGCTCAAGACCGCGATCGGGGTCGGCATCGGGTTGTTCCTGACCATCATCGGGCTGGTCGACGCCGGCTTCGTCAGGCGGGTGCCGGACGCGGCGAACAGCACCGTGCCGGTGGGCCTCGGCATCAACGGCAAGATCGTCAGCTGGCCGATGCTGGTCTTCGTGGTGGGCCTGCTGGTGACGTTGGTGCTGGTGGTACGCCGGGTACGCGGTGCGATCCTGATCGGCATCCTGGCCTCGACCGTGCTGGCGATCATCGTGGAGGCGGTCGCCAAGGTGGGTCCGTCGTTCGTCGACGACAAGCCGAACCCGCACGGCTGGTCGTTGAACGTGCCGAAGCTGCCCGAGCGGCTCGTCGACATCCCCGACCTGTCGTTGCTGGGCAACTTCAACGTGCTGGGCTCGTGGAGCCGGGCCGGTTGGCTGATCCCGCTGATGTTCGTCTTCACCCTGTTGATCACGGACTTCTTCGACACGATGGGCACGATGGTCGCGATCGGCCAGGAGGGGGACATGCTCGACGAGCAGGGCACCCCACCCCGGGCGAAGGAGATCCTGCTGGTCGACTCGATCGCCGCGGCGGCGGGTGGCGCGGCGAGCGTCTCCAGCAACACGTCGTACATCGAGAGCGCGTCGGGGGTCGCGGAGGGTGCCCGGACCGGGGTGGCCAACCTGGTCACCGGCGCCCTGTTCCTGCTGGCGATGTTCCTGGCGCCGCTGTCCACGGTGGTGCCGTTCGAGGCGGCCTCGACGGCGCTGGTGGTGGTCGGGTTCCTGATGATGACCGCGGTACGGACGATCGACTGGACCGACTACGAGATCGCCATCCCGGCGTTCCTCACCATCACCCTGATGCCGTTCACCTACTCGATCTCCAACGGCATCGGCGCGGGCGTCATCAGCTACGTGGTGCTGAAGCTGGCCAAGGGGAAGGCGCGGGAGGTCCATCCGCTGCTCTACGCGGTGGCGGTGCTGTTCGTGCTCTACTTCCTGCGGGGGCCGATCGAGTCCGCGGTGATGTAGCCCCACCCGTCGGCCTCCGGGCCGGGCGACCCGTCGGGATGCCCGGCCCGGGGCGGCGGCATTCCCCCTCGTGAGCATGGTCATATGGCATGTCATTAGCCAGGCTCATTAGTTAGGCTAACGACTGTGACGGAGCGGACGGTGACGGCGAACCGCGTGCCACCGGCGCAGCTGGCACCCCAGCTGCGTGATGCGATCACCCGACTCAACCGGCGGGTCCGGCAGGCCCGCCCGGTCGGCGACCTGACGGTCACCCAGCTCTCCGCGCTCACCAGCCTCCGGCTGGCGGGCGCGCTGACGCCCCGGGAACTGGCCGACGTCGAACGGGTCCAGCCACCGACGATGACCAAGATCGTCGCGAAGCTGGAGGAACGCGGCCTGGTGCAGCGCACCCCCCACCCGACCGACGGCCGGCAGGTCATCCTGGCGGCCACCGAGGGAGGCCGGGCCGTGCTCGACCAGTTCGAGCGGGCCCGCAACGAGTGGCTGGCCAGCCGGCTGGCCGCGCTCACGGAGGACGAACGCGACACGCTACGGCGGGCCGCCGACATCCTCCAGCAGCTCGCCCGCGCCTGACGCCCCACCGGGTCCGCGCCGTCCGCCGTCGATGACGCGTACCCGGCCCGAGGAGGCGCACCAAGAGTGCAGGCGAAGCTGAGCACGATGTTCCAGTCCCTACGAGTCCGTAACTACCGACTCTTCGCCACCGGACAGCTGGTCAAACTGATCGGCGTCTGGATGATGTTCATCGCCCAGGACTGGCTCGTCCTTGAGCTTTCGGACAATTCCGCCACCGCGCTCGGCGTGGTCACCGCCCTCCAGTTCACCCCGGTGCTGCTGCTCACCCTGCTCTCCGGCCGGCTCGCCGACCGGTACGACAAGCGGATGCTGCTGTTCGTCGCCAACGCCTTCTGGACGGTGCTGGCGCTGGGGATGAGCCTGCTGGTGCTCACCGGCCTGGTCGAGCTGTGGCACGTCTTCACGTTCGCCGCCCTGCTCGGCATCGCCAACGCGGTGGAGACCCCGGTCCGGCAGGCGTTCGTCAGCGAACTCGTCGGCACCACCCTGCTGCCCAACGCGCTCTCGCTCAACGCGGCGGTGTTCAACTCGGCCCGGATCATCGGTCCCGCCGTCGCCGGCCTGGCCATCGCCGCGTTCGACGTCGGCCCGGTCTTCCTGTTCACCGCCGTCAGCTCCGTCGCGCCGCTGGCCAACGTGGTCCGGATGCGGCCGGCCGAGCTGTACCGCAAGGAACTCCCGCCGCTCGGCGAACGGGACTCGGCCAAGATCATCGACGGGCTGCGCTACGTCCGTAGCCGCCCCGACCTGCTGCTGCCGATGGTGGTCATGTCGGTGATCGGGATGTCGCTGTTCAACTTCCAGCTCACCCTCGCCGCGCTGGCCAAGACGGTCTTCCACACCGGGGCCGCGTCGTTCGGCCTGTTCAGCACCGCGCTGGCGGTCGGCGCGCTGGTCGGGGCGCTCGCCGGCACCGGCCGACGCAGCCGCCCCTCGGTCTGGCTGGTGCTCGGCGCGGCCGTCGGCTGTGCGGTCTTCGGCACCCTGGTCGGCCTCGCCCCGGCGTACTGGCTGGTGGTGACCCTGCTCCTGCCGACCGGCTTCTTCATGGTCTTCTTCGCCCAGGCGGCCAACCAGCGGGTTCAGCTCGGCACCGACGCCGCCTTCCGGGGCCGGGTGATGGCGCTGTGGGTGCTGGTTTTCCTGGGCACCAACCCGGTCGGCGCGCCGATCATCGGCTGGGTCGCCGAGACCTTCGGCGCCGGGGCGAGCATCTGGATGGGTGGGCTCATCTCCCTGGCCACCGCCCTGCTCGCGCTCGCCTGGCAGCTCCGCCGCTCCGGCGCCCGGCTGCGTTTCCGGGTGCTGCCCATGCCCCGCTTCTACGTGGTGTCCCGCACCGGGCTGCTCACCCCCAGCGGGCGGTGAGCGGCGCGGTCCGTCCCGGGGCGGACACGCACAGCGTTCAGATAGCAACAAAGCGGTGGCGCGCGGCCCCGGCGGGCCTTAGCGTCGAGGTGTGGCAGGCGAGAGCGCACTGACGCTGGTACTGGCTATCCTCGCCGTGGCCTGCCTGCCGGCGGCGTTCGCCCTGGTCTTCTGCTATGACGAACTTCTCGACCGGGTGGCCTGCGGCTGGGCCGAGTGGCGGGAACGCCGTCGGGAACGCCGCACCATCGCCCGGCTCGACCGGGCCCTCGCCACCGACCCGGTCACCGGCGACCTCGACCTGACCGAGCTGGACCGGGCCGACCGCCGCCCCCTCGAACTCCTCGCCGCCGACCTGCGCCGACTCGGCCGGCACCGGCTCGCCGCGGGCGGCCGCTCGGTGGTCTGGCACAGCTCGGTCATCGAGGCGTACGACGACCGGCTGCGCGCCGCCTGCCGGGCACTGGGGATCGCCGAGCACCTGGCCGAGCTGGCCGGGGTCGACCGGGAGATCGAACGGGTCCGGGTCGAAGGGCTGCTCGCCGGGGCGGGGCTGGGGCTGCCGGCCACCCGCGCCGACCGTCGCCCCCGTGACCGGCGGGCGTGAGACTCTTCGTCGCGGTCTACCCACCGCCGTCCGCCGTCGCCGACCTCACCGCCCGGACGGCCCGGCTGCGGGTGGGCGCGGCCACCGCCGCCGGCCTCGACGTACGCCTGACACAGCCGGCGCACCTGCACGTCACACTGGCCTTCCTCGGCGAGGTGGCACCCGGTCGACTACCCGGGGTCCAGGGTGCCCTCGCGGCGGCGGCCGGGACCGCCCGTGCCGGTTGGACGCACCCGCCCCGGCTGCGGCTGGGCGGCGGGGGCTGCTTCGGTCAGGGCCGTTCCACAGTGCTCTGGGTGGACGTGCTGGGGGAGGCGCCGGCGCTGCGTACCCTGGCCCGGCTGATCCGTGCCGAGCTGGACCGGGCCGGTCTGCCGTACGACGGGAAGCCGTTCTGCCCGCACCTGACGGTGGCCCGTCCCGGGGACCGGCTCACCCCGTCCGAGGTGGAGGCCGACCGGCTCGCCCTCGACGCCCACCTCGGCCCGTCGTGGCCGGCCACCGACCTGGTGCTGGTCCACAGCCGCCCCGGCCCGCACCACACCCCCCTGACCAGCTGGCCCCTGGCACCGCGCCCGCCTGCCCGCCCCGACGCGCTGCCCCGCCCCGACGCGCTGCCCCGGCGCGCCGGGGGCGCCACCGCGGGGTCCGCGCGCTCCCACACCGCCACATCGCCCCCGTTGAGTTGATCACCCCGGCGGGTGGGTCACCAGGCCCAGGCCTCCGGGCCGGGGCCGCCGTTGCCGACCGGCGGGAACAGCTCGTCGAGCCGCTGCTCCGTCGCCTCGTCGATCTCCACCGAGAGCGCACCGAGGGTGTTGTCGAGCTGCGCCACCGTACGCGGACCGATGATCGGGGCGGTCACCCCGGGCCGGGAGAGCAGCCAGGCCAGCGCCACGTCGGCCGGGTCCTGACCCCGCTCCGCGCAGAACTTCTCGTACGCCTCGATGGCCGGCCGGTGTGCGGCGAGCCCGTCGGCGGCGCGACCGGCGGTGCCCCGCGCGGCCCCACCCTCCGCCATCTTGCGCAGCACCCCGGACAGCAGCCCGCCGTGCAGCGGCGACCACGGGATGACCCCGAGCCCGTAGTGCTGCGCGGCGGGGATCACCTCCAGCTCGACGTGCCGGGTGAGCAGGTTGTAGATGGACTGCTCGGCGACCAGACCGAGGAAGTTGCGCTTCCCGGCGGCGGCCTGCGCCTGGGCGATGTGCCAACCGGCGAAGTTGGATGACCCGACATAGATCACCTTGCCCTGGGCGACCAGGGTCTCCATCGCCTGCCAGATCTCCTCCCACGGGGTGCTCCGGGAGACGTGGTGCATCTGGTAGAGGTCGATCACGTCGGTCTGGAGCCGACGCAGCGAGTCCTCACAGGCCCGGACGATGTGTCGGGCGCTCAGGCCCTGGTCGTTGGGCCACTCGCTCATCTTGCCGTAGACCTTGGTGGCCAGGACGACCTTGTCCCGCCGGCTGCCGCCCTGGGCGAACCAGCGGCCGATGATCTGCTCGGTGATCCCCTCACCGGTCTGCCAGCCGTACACGTTGGCGGTGTCGAAGAAGTTGATGCCGTGTTCGAGCGCCCGGTCCATGATGGCGAAGCTGTCCGGCTCGGACGTCTGCGGCCCGAAGTTCATCGTGCCGAGGCAGAGCCGGCTCACCGACAGGCCGGTGCGTCCCAGATTCGTGTACTCCATGACCCCACCCTGACACGCGCGGCGGAACGCCGCCGGGCACTGCCAGGGTGGAGCCCCGGGTCAGGAGGACTCGCGGGCCGCCGGGCCACTGCCGAAGAGGACGTCGTCCCAGCTCGGGAGGCGCTTGCGCGGCTTGCCCGAGGCGTCCGTCGACTCGCCACCGGCAGCCGCCGCCGCGCCGGTGCGACGCGGCCGGAGCACCGCCAGCGACGGCACGGCCGGGACCTCCTTCGGCGCGTCCGAGTCGTCGTCGAAGGCGGAACCCTGCCCGCCGCCGAGCAGTGCGGCGGCGCCACCGCCGACGGCCCGCTGACGGGGGGCGTCGGCACCGGCCAGCGCGGCCGGGGAGCGCGGGTCGAGACCCCGCCCCGAGGTGCCGCCGAGCGGACGGTCCAGTGAGGCGAGCAGCGCGTCCCGGCCGGCCCGGATCGGGTCCCGGCCCGGTCGGGCCTGCTCGTTGGCGGCCGGCAGGCCGTGCCCGCCCCGGCTCGGCTCACCGCGCGACGGACCGGGCAGCGCGTGACCGCCCCGCTCCGGTGCCGGCTCCTGGCCGAGGATCGGCGTGGGACGCTCGGCGCAGAGGTACTGCGCCATGTCGTCGTGCGGGGTGACGTTCTGCCGGAGCTTGTCGAGATCCCAGACGGCCTGCGCGGTGGCCTTGCCGGACGGCCAGGTCGCGATGATCCGCCAGGTGCCGTCGTCGCGCCGGAAGGCGTCCCAGGAGATCTTCTCGGTGTCGATGCCGTGCTGGGCCAGCCGGCCGTTGACCACCTCGGCCAGCGGGGTGGCCTTCTCGGCGCCCTTGAGCCGGGTGCGCCGGGCGTGCTGGGCGAGCATGGCCCGCTCCTGGAGCACCGGGCCGGCGTAGCGCAGCACCCGGTCGACGGGGACGCCGGCGATCCGGGCGACGTCCTCGGCGGACTCGCCGGAGCGGATGCGGGCCTGGATGTCCCGGGGGGACAGCGACGGGGTCGGATCGGCCCCGACCGGGACGACGGCGAGCGGCGGCGTGCCGGGCTCGGCGTGCAGCACGGTCGCGATGCGTTCGTCGATGGGGAGGGCGAGCAGGCGCCCGACCTCGTCGGCGAGCACCAGCGCCTGGCCGTCCTCGGAGAGGGCGACGAAGCGTACTGGGCGCATGGCGTAGCCTCCGTCCCGCTTCGCTGGCCGTCACGCCACGAGCCGGCCACCCGGGCGTCCTCGCACCACCGTACGCCCATCTGCCCACAGGTGGGGGAGGTGAATCCGCATGTCGCGACTGAGCTGCGGCAATGATCACAATGGGTGGCCGCAGCAGCCGCTGCGACCACCCACCGTGACGGATGTGATCAGAGCCGCTCGACCACGTAGTCGATGGTGGCGGTGAGCGCCTCCACGTCGGACGGTTCCACCGCCGGGAAGAGCGCGACCCGCAGCTGGTTGCGGCCGAGCTTGCGGTACGGCTCGGTGTCGACGATCCCGTTGGCCCGCAGCACCTTGGCGATCGCGGCGGCGTCGACCCCGTCGGCGAAGTCGACGGTGGCGACCACGTTGGAGCGCAGCGTCGGATCGGTGACGAACGGGGTGGCGAACGCGGACCGCTCGGCCCAGCCGTAGACGATCCCGGCGCTCTCGGCGGTGCGCTTGGCCGCCCAGCTCAGGCCGCCCTGCGAGTTCATCCAGTCGGTCTGCTCGGCGGCCAGGAAGATGGTCGCCAGCGCCGGGGTGTTGTACGTCTGCTCCAGCCGCGAGTTGTCGATCGCGGTGACCAGGTCGAGGAAGGCCGGGATGTAGCGGCCCGAGCCCTTGATCTCGGCGGCCCGCTCCAGGGCGGCCGGCGACATCAGGGCTAGCCAGAGCCCGCCGTCGGAGCCGAAGCACTTCTGCGGGGCGAAGTAGTAGACGTCGGTCTCGCCGACGTTGACGTCCAGACCGCCGGCCCCGGAAGTGGCGTCGACCAGCAGCAGCGAGCCCGGGTCGGCGTCGGCGACCCGGCCGATCGGCACCGCGACACCGGTGGAGGTCTCGTTGTGCGGGGTGGCGTAGACGTCGACCCCGGCCTCGGCGACCAGGCGGGGGGCGCTGCCCGGCTCGGCCTTGCGCACGGTCGGCTCGCCGAGGAACGGCGCGTCCTTGACCGACTTGGCGAACTTGGCGCCGAACTCGCCGAAGCTGGCGAACTGGGCCCGGTCCCGGACCAGCCCGAAGGTGGCGACCTCCCAGAAGGCGGTGGTGCCGCCGTTGCCGAGGACCACCTCGTAGCCCTCGGGGAGGGAGAAGAACTCGGCCAGGCCCCGGCGGAGCCGGGCGACCTCGGCCCGGACGGTCTGCTGCCGGTGCGAGGTGCCCAGGAAGGTGGTCGCCACGTCGGCGAGCGCGGAGACCGCCGCCGGACGGACCTTGGACGGCCCGCAGCCGAACCGCCCGTCGGCGGGCTTGATGTCGTCGGGAATCCGGATGGTCGGTGCGTCAGCCACGGTGTTCTCGATCCTTCCGCATGGGCGAGGGCGGGCCCTTCAACGGGCGCGGAGCCGCGGCGGACGCGCGCTGAACGCACGCCGTGGCCGGGTCCGGGCCTGGTCCGGCGACACTGCCGGCCTTCATCCTCGCACCCGTGGCGGCCCGGATGCCGGCTGGTCCCAGGCCCGGGGCTGAGGCGTCGGACACACCGGGCGCGACCGGCCGCCCACGCGCTGGGGGCGTCGACCGGCCGGTCGACGCCCCCTGCGGGCAGGTGTGCTCAGACGCCGTGCGGAATGGCGTCCCAGCCCTCGACCTGCTGCGGCTTGCGGGTGCCGGGCCCGACGTAGCGGGCCGACGGCCGGACGAGCCGCTGGAGCTTCTTCTGCTCCAGGATGTGCGCCGACCAGCCGCCCATCCGGGCGCAGGTGAACATCGAGGTGAACATGTGCGCCGGCACCTCGGCGAAGTCGAGTACGACGGCCGACCAGAACTCGACGTTGGTGGCGAGGACCCGGTCCGGGCGGCGGGCCTGGAGCTCGGCCAGGGCGGCCTTCTCCAGCGCCTCGGCGACCTCGAAGCGCGGTGCGCCCAGCTCCCGGGCGGTGCGCCGGAGCACCCGGGCGCGCGGGTCCTCGGCCCGGTAGACGCGGTGGCCGAAGCCCATCAGCCGCTCGCCCCGGTCGAGGACGCCCTTGACGTACCCTTCGGCGTCGCCGCTGCGCTCGACGGCCTCCAGCATGGTGAGCACCCGCGACGGCGCGCCGCCGTGCAGCGGGCCGGAGAGCGCGCCGATGCCCGACGAGATGCAGGCCGCCGCGTCGGCCCCGGTGGAGGCGACGATCCGGGCGGTGAAGGTGGAGGCGTTCAGGCCGTGCTCGGCGGCCGAGATGAAGTACGCGTCGACGGCCTTGACGTGCCGGGGGTCGGGCTCACCCCGCCAGCGCTTCATGAACCGCTCGACGATGGTCTCCGCCTTGTCGATCTCCTTCTGCGGCACCGCCGGCAGACCCAGCCCGCGGGCGGACTGGGCGACGAAGGACAGCGCGGTGACCGAGACCCGGGCCAGGTCGGCGCGGGCCTGGGCGTCGGAGATGTCGAGCAGTTGACTGAGCCCCCAGTACGGGGCGAGCATCGCGACCGCGGACTGCACGTCGACGCGGATGTCACCGGAGTGCACCGGCACCGGGAACGGCTCGGCGGGCGGCAGGCCGGGGCCGAAACGCCCGTCGACCAGCAGGGCCCAGACGTTGCCGAAGGAGACCTGGCCGATCAGATCCTCGATGTCCACGCCCCGGTAGCGCAGCGCGCCGCCCTCGCGGTCCGGTTCGGCGATCTCTGTCTCGAAGGCCACGACGCCTTCGAGGCCCGGTTTGAAGTCGGCCATGTCGTCTCCTGGCTTCTGGCTCGGTGCGCCCGCCACGGGCTCGGTCCGGCCCGGTACCTAAGGCGACCCTCAGTGATGTGTTCTCGCCATCTTGCCTGGTGAGTAACCAAGCGCGCGACCCGCTGCGACTGTGCTGCACGCGACATCCCCGCCGCTGGACGCCGGGGTGCGCTCCGTGAGACTGATCGGTGGGCTGACCAGCGTCGTCGGGACGCGGACGGCCGGCGTGAGGAGGACGACGTGACGGGCGACACACCCGCCCTGGCGGCCATGCGGCACGAGTACGCCGCCGACCTGGGGCTTTCCGAGACGGACCTGGCCGCCGACTGGCCCACCCAGTTCGGCCGCTGGCTCGCCGACGCGGTCGCCGCCGGCCTGCCCGAGCCGAACGCGATGGTCCTCGGCACCGCCGACGCCGCCGGTCGGCCCAGCGGCCGGACCGTGCTGCTCAAGGAGTACGACCCGCAGGGGTTCGTCTTCTTCACCAACCACGGCTCGCGCAAGGGCACCGAACTGGCCGACAACCCGTGGGCCAGCCTGGTCTTCCCCTGGTTCCCGATGCAGCGGCAGGTGGTGGTGACCGGTCGGGTGGCGCACGTCGGGCGGGGTGAGACCGAGGCGTACTTCGCGTCCCGGCCACGCGGCTCCCAGCTCGGGGCCTGGGCGAGCAGCCAGTCGGCGGTGGTGCCGGACCGGGCCGCGCTCCAGGAGGCGTACCGGGCGGCGGCGCAGCGGTTCCCGGCCGGCACGCCGGTCCCGGCGCCCCCGCACTGGGGCGGGTTCCGGGTCCATCCGGAGACGGTGGAGTTCTGGCAGGGCCGGGCCGGCCGGTTGCACGACCGGCTACGGTTCCGCCGGGTCGAGGGGGACGGCTGGGCCGTCGAGCGGCTGGCCCCGTGACCGCCGTCACACCGACCCGGCCGGGGCGGGCCCGTCGGCTGGCCATCGACCTGCGCCCGCTGCGGGTCCCCGCGTACCGCCGGATGTGGCTCGGCAACACGGTGGCGATGTTCGGGTTCCAGTTCACCGCGGTCGCCGTACCGGTGGAGATGTACGCGCTGACCCGGGACTCCTTCTGGGTCGGGCTGCTCGGGGTGGCCGGGTTCCTGCCGCTGCTGGTCTTCGGGCTGTGGGGCGGGGCGGTGGCCGACGCCCGGGACCGGCGGCGGGTGCTGCTGGCCGGCTCGGCGCTGCTCTGGCTGTCGATGCTCGGCCTGCTCGGGCACGCGCTGTCCGGGCTCGGCAGCCCGGTGCTGCTGCTGGCGCTGGTGACGGTGCACTCGATCGCGTTCGCGATCAGCTCGCCGGCCCGGTCGGCGATCCTGCCCCGGCTGCTCCCGCCCGAGCTGGTCCCGGCGGGCAGCACCCTGAACTACACCACCTTCACCGCCGCGGCGGTGGCCGGCCCGCTCGCCGCCGGCCTGGTCTTCGCCGGGTTCGGCACCGACGCCGGGCTGCCGGTCGCCTACGCGGCCGACGCCCTGCTGTTCACCGGGCTGGTGGTGGCGACGTTACGACTGCCCGCGATGCCCCCGGCCCCACCGGCCGAGGGTGAGGCGCGTCGGGGTGGCCTGGCGGGCATCCTCGACGGGTTCCGCTACCTGGCCACCACGCCGGTGCTGCTCTCCTCGTTCGCCATCGACCTGATCGCGATGATCCTGGCCATGCCCCGGGCGCTCTTCCCCGAGGTGGCGCAGGAGCGGTTCGGCGGCGGGGCGGCGGTCGGGTGGCTCTACAGCGCCATCGCGATCGGCGCGATGCTGGGCGGGCTGACCTCCGGTTGGATCGGCCGGCTGCGGCGGCAGGGGCTCGCCCTGGTGGTGGCGGTGGTCGGCTGGGGGCTGGCCATCGCGGCGGCCGGGCTGGCCCGGCAGCTCTGGCTGGTGGTGCTGCTGCTCGCGGTGGCCGGGGCGGCTGACCTGGTCAGTGCGGTACTGCGGCAGTCGATGCTGCTGATCTACGCGCCGGACCGGATGCGCGGCCGGCTCCAGGGGGTGAACACGGTGGTGGTGGCCGGCGGGCCCCGGCTGGGCGACCTGCGGGCCGGGGCGATGGCCGCCGGGTTCGGTGGCTCGGTCGCCTGGGTGGCCGGCGGGTTGCTCTCGGCCGGGCTGGCGGTGCTGCTGGTGGTGGGTTTCCCGGCCCTGCTGCGCTACCGGGCGGGCACGGCGGCACAGGGCCGTGGCTGACGTGGGACGGGTGCGCCGGGTCCGGCGGGCCGGACAGGGCACGGACTAAGGTCACGGCATGGACAACGCTGCGCACCGCCCGCCCTCGGGGACACAGTGGACGATCGCCGCCGACGGCCACGAGGCCGTCATCGTCGAGGTCGGCGGTGGGGTTCGGACCTACCGGCGCAACGGGGTCGACTACCTCGACGGGTACGCCGAGGACGAGATCACCCCCGGTAGCGCCGGACAGGTGCTCGCTCCCTGGCCGAACCGGATCAGGGACGGGCAGTACTCCTTCGGCGGCCGGTCGTTGCAGCTCGACCTGACCGAGCCGACCCGGGGGGTCGCCCTGCACGGCCTGGTCAACTGGGTGCGCTGGCAGCCGATCGAGGAGTCGGCCGACGCGGTGACCCTCGGCTACGACCTGCCGCCCACCCCCGGCTACCCGTGGTCGCTGCGGCTGCGGAGCCGTTGGAGCGTGGGCGCGGACGGGCTGCGCGGCGAGCACGAGGTGACCAACACCGGGGCCGAGGCCGCGCCGTTCGGCTTCTCCGTCCACCCGTACCTGCGGCTGGCCGGGGTGGCCGTGGACGACCTGACGATGCGGCTGCCCGCCCGCAGCCGGCTCCAGGTCGACGCCCGGTTGCTGCCGATCGGGGCGACCCCGGTGGCCGGCACCGAGTACGACTGGACCACCGCCCGGCCGATCGGCGCCGCGCAGCTCGACCTCTGCTTCGGGGACGTGATCCGGGGCGACGACGGTGGTTCGTCGGTGACCCTGACCGCCCCGGACGACGCGGACGGGGTGTGCCTGTGGGCCGACCACCAGTTCGGCTGGTGGCAGGTCTTCACCGGTGACGCGTTGACCGGCGAGCGGCACCGCCGGTCGGTGGCGGTGGAGCCGATGACCTGCCCACCGGACGCGTTCCGGTCCGGTCGGGACGTGATCGCGCTGGCCCCGGGGGAGACCTGGCGGGGCATCTGGGGCATCCGGCCCGGGGTCTGAGCGTGGAGTTCGGCGAGGTGGTCCGGCGTCGCCGGATGGTGCGCAACTACGACCCGGACCGTCCGGTCCCACCGGAGGTGGTGCAGCGGCTGCTGGACCACGCGGTCCGGGCGCCGTCGGCCGGCTTCGCCCAGGGCTGGGGTTTCCTGGTGCTGGAGGAGCAGGCGGACCGGGACCGGTTCTGGGCGGCGGCCACGCCCGGCGGTGGTGGGCGGGACCGGTGGCTGGCCGGGATGCGCCGGGCCCCGCTGATCGTGGTGCCGCACGCCAACCGCTCGGCCTACCTGGAGCGGTACGCCGAACCGGACAAGGGCTGGGTGGACCGCTCGGAGGACCGCTGGCCGGTGCCCTACTGGTACGTCGACACCGGCTTCGCCGCGCTGCTGATGCTGCTCACCGCCGTGGACGAGGGGCTGGGGGCGTGTTTCTTCGGCATCCCGCCGGACCGGCTGGCGGCGTACCGGGAGGCGTTCGGGGTGCCGGAGGAATACCACCCGATCGGCGCGGTCACGGTGGGTTACCGCTCGGTCGATCACCGGTCACCGTCGTTGCGGCGGGGGCGTCGGCCGGTCGACGAGGTGGTCCGGCGCGGCCGGTGGAGTTGATGCCGGTTCGTACCCTGCGCGGTGGGTCTCGGGGCGAGGGAAACCGACAACGGGGAGCAGAACGTGGTGTGGCGGGGGCGGATAGGCTGGCACCGTGATCGGTGCCGCACGGTGCGGCAGCTCGGCGTGACCCGGCACCACGCCGAGGGTCGGCCCGACCACGGGGAGGGGAGCGTGCCGTGATCTTCAAGGCGGTCCGGGACGGGCGTCCCTATCCGGAGCACAACCTGACGCTGAAGCAGTGGTCGGAGATCCCGCCCCGCCCGTTGCGGCTGGATCAGCTCATCACCACCAAGCGCGAGCTGGCGCTGGACAAGCTCCTCGCCGAGGACTCCACGTTCTACGGCGACCTGTTCCCGCACGTGGTGCAGTGGAACGGTGGCCTCTACCTGGAGGACGGCCTGCACCGGGCGTTGCGCGCGGCCCTGCAGCAGCGCAACCAGATCCACGCCCGGGTGCTGGTCTACAACGGCCAGCCCGAGTGACGCCTGCCTGAGCAGTCGTTAAGGTGGCGGCCATGGGCACCCCGCTTGACCTGCTGGACGTGGACGCCTCGCTGAGCGAGGAGGAGCGTCAGATCCGGGCCGTCGTCCGCCGGCTCGTCGACGACCGGGTCCGCCCGCACGTCGCCGGCTGGTACGAGGACGGCGACGTCCCGGCCCGGGAACTGGCCCGCGAGTTCGGCCGCCTCGGACTGCTCGGCATGCACCTGACCGGGTACGGCTGCGCCGGCGCCTCGATGGTCGCGTACGGGCTGGCCTGCCTGGAGCTGGAGGCCGGCGACTCCGGTGTCCGCTCCCTGGTGTCGGTACAGGGTTCGCTGGCCATGTACGCCGTCTGGCGCTTCGGCGGCGAGGAGCACAAGCAGCGCTGGCTGCCCGCGATGGCCGCCGGTGAGGCGATCGGCTGTTTCGGACTGACCGAGCCCGACCACGGCTCCGACCCGGCCTCGATGACCACCCGGGCCCGCCGCGACGGCGACGACTGGGTCCTCGACGGCGCGAAGATGTGGATCACCAATGCGCCGATCGCCGACATCGGGGTGATCTGGGCGCGCACCGACGAGGGGGTACGGGGTTTCCTCGTACCGATGGACACCCCCGGGGTGACGGCGCGCGAGATCCACCGCAAGATGTCGCTGCGGGCCTCGGTGACCGGCGAGATCGCCCTCGACGGGGTGCGGCTGCCGGCGGACGCCCTGCTGCCCGGCGCGGTCGGGCTCAAGGCGCCGCTGAGCTGCCTGACCGAGGCCCGGCAGGGCATCGTCTGGGGCGCGCTCGGCGCGGCCCGGGACTGTCTGGAGACGGCGCTGTCCTACGCCGGCACCCGGACCCAGTTCGGCCGTCCGCTGGCCGGCTTCCAGCTCACCCAGGCCAAGCTCGCCGACATGGCGGTGGAGTGGAACAAGGGCCTGCTGCTCGCCCTGCACCTGGGCCGGCTGGCCGACGCGGGCACGCTACGCCCGGACCAGGTCAGTCTGGGCAAGCTGAACAACGTGCGGGAGGCGCTGGCGATCGCCCGGCAGTGCCGGACGATCCTCGGCGCGAACGGGGTCTCCGGCGAGTACCCGGTGATGCGGCACGCCAACAACCTGGAGAGTGTGCTCACCTACGAGGGCACCTCCGAGATCCACCAACTGGTCGTCGGGCAGCGGCTCACCGGGTTGTCCGCCTTCGGCTGACCACCGCCGTCACCCGTTCGGGTCGCTCGCCGCGCGCTCGTCGTACGGTGGCCGTACCGTCATCGACAGAGGCACGTGTCTGACGAGGACGGTGAGGGCGATGGCCCGCGACGGTGAAACCCCCCAGAGTGAGTTCCCCGGCTACCCGACCGCCGACACACTGCGCACCCGGTCGGGCGACCCGGTCGACCCCGACACCCCACCGGCCGACCCGCCCCGCTCGGGCGGCGGCCCGGCCCGGGGGCTGCTCTGGGTGCTCGGCGCGGCGGCGTTGGTCGTGGTGGTGCTGCTCGGCACGCAGGTGACCGGGATCTTCCCGGAGTTCCGCAACCCGTTCGCCAAGGAACAGACCGACCGCAGCCAGCCGCCGCTGCTCAAGTCGATCCAGGATCTGAGCCGTTACGTGGCGGCCGAGGGCAACTTCCAGGTCGTGGTCGACCTGCAGAACGACCGCGACAACGTGCCGGAGTTCCTGCTCAACCAGCGGACGCTGTTCGTCGGGGCGGGCAGCGTCGAGGCGTACGTCGACTTCGGCAAGATCGGCGAGGGGGCGGTGGTGCCCTCCGCCGACGGCAAGTCCGTCGAGATCAAGCTGCCCGCGCCGCAGCTCGGCCAGACCAACCTCGACATGGACAAGAGCTACGTCTTCGCCGAGGAGCGCGGCCTGTTCAACCGGATCGGCGACCTGGTCAAGGGCGACCCCAACCGGCAGCAGCAGGTCTACCGGATGGCCGAGGAGCGGATCACCACGGCGGCCCGGGACAGCGGCCTGGCCCAGCGCGCCCAGGAGAACACCCGCAAGATGCTGGAGGGCCTGCTCCGCTCGCTCGGCTACGAGAAGATCACCATCACCTACACGGCCCCCTGACCCGAAGCGCCACCGCCACGCGGCCCCGGTGCCGTGTGGCGGTGGCGCTGTAGGGCGGTCTTGGTGATCAAGAGGTTGGCGTCAGTGTTGATCTCCAAGTTGACGCCAACCTCTTGATCACCGGGCGCAACCCCGCCGGGCGTGACCCCGCCGGGTGACGCCCGGGGCGGTCAGTGGCTGGTGGTTGCGTAGCGGTCCTCGTTGGGCATCAGGATCCACAGCACCAGGTAGACGATCACCTGGGTGCCGGGCAGCAGCAGCGACAGCAGGAACAGCAGCCGGACCAGGGTGGCCGAGGTGTTGAACCGGCGGGCTAGGCCGGCACAGACACCGGCGAGCATGCGCCCCTCGCGGGGTCGGACCAGTTTGCGACTCATCGTCGTACTCCCACTCTGCGGCGATCCGCCGCGCTGCATTCCACGGTAGGAAGGGGCGGCCACCGTGCCCTCCGTCCCGAGGGTGATCCGGTGACCCCGTACCCGTAGGTGGTTACCCGAGTCGACCCCGGCCGACGCCTACCCGCAGCGACGACGGGGTGCGGTGGGCCGGGCGGGTAGGCTCGCCGGTCGACACCGCCCCCATCCCGGGCGGGATCAGCAGGTCACCGGCGACCCCGGCGGCCACGGACCCGGCCGGACCCGGCACCACCCGGGCGACGGCGAGGAAGCGCAGCGATGATCAGTGTCTTCGACCTCTTCAGTGTCGGCATCGGCCCGTCCAGCTCCCACACGGTGGGCCCGATGCGGGCCGGGCGCACCTTCGTCACCGGGCTGAAGGCCGACGGGCTGCTGCACACCGTCACCCGGGTCCGGGCCGTGCTGTTCGGCTCGCTGGGCGCCACCGGCCACGGCCACGGCAGCGACCGGGCCGTGCTGCTCGGCCTGGCCGGCGAGAGTCCGGAGACGGTGGACACCGACAGCGTCGGCCCCCGGGTCGCCGAGATCCGCGCCCGGGGCCGGCTCGCCCTGCTCGGCACCCAGGAGATCGACTTCGAAGCGGACCGGGATCTGGTGCTGCACCGCCGCCGGTCGCTGCCGTACCACCCGAACGGGATGGTCTTCTCGGCCTGGGACGCGGCGGGGGCGCAGGTCCGCGAACGGACCTACTACTCGGTCGGTGGCGGGTTCGTGGTGGACGAGGCGGCGGCCGGGGCGGACCGGATCACGGTGGACACCACCGCCGTACCGCACCCCTTCTCGACCGGTGCCGAACTGCTCGACGTCACCGCCGGCACCGGCCTGTCGATCAGCGGGGTGATGCTCGCCAACGAGCTGTCCTGGCGCAGCGAGCCGGACGTGCGGGCCGGGCTGCTGGACATCTGGCGGGTGATGCGGGAGTGCGTGGCCCGGGGCGGCACCCGCGACGGCGTACTGCCGGGTGGGCTGCGGGTCCGGCGGCGCGCCGCCGAGCTGCGCCGCAGCCTGGAGGCCGACGCCGGCTCGACCGACCCGCTACGCGCGATGGACTGGGTGACCCTGTTCGCGCTCGCGGTCAACGAGGAGAACGCCGCCGGTGGCCGGGTGGTGACCGCCCCGACGAACGGCGCGGCCGGGATCATCCCGGCGGTGCTGCACTACTACACCCGGTTCGTGCCGGACGCCTCCGACGAGGGGGTGGTGCGGTTCCTGCTGGCCGCCGGGGCGATCGGGGTGCTGTTCAAGGAGAACGCCTCGATCTCCGGGGCCGAGGTGGGCTGCCAGGGCGAGGTCGGATCGGCGTGCTCGATGGCCGCCGCCGGGCTGGCCGAGGCGCTCGGCGGCACCCCCGAGCAGGTGGAGAACGCCGCCGAGATCGGCATGGAGCACAACCTCGGGTTGACCTGCGACCCGGTCGGGGGGCTGGTGCAGATCCCCTGCATCGAGCGCAACGCGGTGGCTAGCATCAAGGCGATCACGGCGGCCCGGCTCGCGCTGCGCGGCGACGGGGTGCACCACGTCTCGCTCGACAAGGTCATCAAGACCATGCGCGAGACCGGGGCGGACATGAAGGTCAAGTACAAGGAGACGGCACGCGGCGGCCTGGCCGTCAACGTGATCGAGTGCTGAGGGGCGTTCGTTCACCGACTGCTAACCTGTCGTCCGTTGTTGTCAGGCGGGAGGCGACGGTGACCGCAGGCGTCACGGCGTTGTGGTCGCACCGCAACTCACTGCGCATCCTGGTCAGACGCGATCTCGCGGTGAAGTACCAGCAGTCCGTGCTCGGTTACCTCTGGTCGCTGATCGAGCCGCTGGGAATGGGCGCGATCTACTTCTTCGTCTTCGGGGTGCTCTACTCCGGGCCGACCAACAGGCACCTCGGCGAGGCCGCCGGGTCGTACCCACTGTTCCTGATCACCGGCATCTTCGCCTGGATGTGGACGAGTTCGGCGCTGAGCGAGGCGACCAACGCGCTGACCGGGCAGTCCCGCCTGATCACCACCATGAACGTGCCCCGACAGGTCTTCCCGATCGGCCGGGTCACCGGCCGGTTCGCCGAGTACGTCGCCGGCCTGCCGATCCTGCTGGCCGTCGCGGTCGTCTACGCCGCCAACGGCCGGATCACGCTGGGCTGGTCGCTGCTGAGCCTGCCGCTGGCCGTCGCCGTGCAGGGCACCCTGCTGATCGGGCTGGCCCTGCTGCTGTCCGCGGTCAACGTGCTGATGCGCGACGTGGAGCGGTTCATGCGGCTGGTCATCCGGGTGCTGTTCTACGCCACCCCGATCATCTACCCGCTGAGCCTGGTCCGGGAGTCGGGCATGCCGGGCTGGATCAAGGTGGCGTACGAGCTGAACCCGCTGGTCGGCATCTTCCAGCTCCAGCACGCCATCTGGTACCCGGACGAGTTCCCCGACGCCCGGCTGCTGACCACCACGATCGCCGGGAGCCTGCTGGTGCTGGCGGCCGGCTGGTGGGCGTTCCGCCGGCTCGAACCGGCCGTGCTGAAGGAACTGTAGGTGCCGCCGATCATCGAGGCGCAGGGGCTCGGCATCCGGTTCGTCCGCAACCGGCGTCGGCAGCTCCGGCTGCGGGAACTGTTCATCCACCGGGGCGGGCGGGCCGCCACCGACCAGTTCTGGCCGCTGCGGGACGTCTCGTTCACCGTCGCGCCGGGCGACACGCTCGGCGTGATCGGGCGCAACGGCACCGGCAAGAGCACCCTGCTGCGGCTGATCGCCGGGGTGCTCATCCCCGACGAGGGGCGGATCACCGTCTCCGGTGACGTCGCGCCGCTGCTGGAACTCTCCGCCGGCTTCTCCAACGACCTGACCGGCCGGGAGAACCTCTACCTGGTCGGCGGGCTGCACGGGCTCTCCACGGGCTACCTGCGGCGACACTTCGACGACATCGTCGGGTTCGCCGGTGAGCAGGTGGAACGGGCCATCGACACCTCGGTGCGGCACTACTCGTCGGGGATGAAGGTGCGGCTCGGGTTCGCGATCATCTCGCACCTGCCGCACCCGATCCTGCTGATGGACGAGGTGACCGCGGTGGGCGACGCGGAGTTCCGCCAGAAGTGTTACTCGACGATCGACCGACTGCTCGCGGAGGGGCGCACCTTGGTGCTGGTGTCACACAACGAGAAGGACCTGACCCGGTTCTGCCGTCGGGGGCTCTACCTCGACGGCGGGCGGCTGACCGTGGACGGGACGGTCGCCGAGGCGCTCGACGCGTACCACGCCGCGGTGCCGCGATGACCGTGGCGATCGTGCTCGCCGCCGGTGCGCCGGCCGCGGGCCTGCCCACCGGCACGGGCGAACCGCTGGCCGACCGGCTCGCCGGGCAGTTGCACCGGGCCGGGGCGGACCGGGTGCACACCGTCACCGACCTGCAGGCGCTTGCCGCCCTGGTGGACACCCTCACCGGACCGGTCCTGGTCACCGGAGGCGACCTGGTAGCGCACACCGCCGTACTGCGGCACCTGGCGACCAGTCCGGTCGGCCCGACGGTGGCCCTGGTGCTCACCGACCCGCCGGCCGCCGGCCGGACGCAGGTGCGCGAGGAGCGCGGGCAGGTGGTCGACGCCGGTCCGGAGTTGCCCGACGCCACCGGCGTCTTCGGCGGCGCGGTGCGGGTCGGCGCGGACGACCTGCCGGCGCTGGCCGCCGCCGCCCGCTCGGCGGCCGTCGCCCCGGCGGCCGGTGCCGCCGTGGACCGGCTGTTCGCCGCGCTCACCGACCTCGGCACCCTGACCTTCGCCCACCGGGTACGCCTGCTCGTGGCGCACCGGGTCGCCGACCCGGCCGGGCTGGCAGTCGCCGAGACGGCCCTGGCCGGGGTGGACGAGGACCGGGCGCAGCTGCGGCTGTCGGTGAAGGAACGCGACGACTTCTTCACCACCTACTTCGTCAGCACCTGGTCGCCGTACGTGACGAAGGCGTGTGCCCGGCTGGGTCTGACGCCGACCGGGGTCACCATGATCTCGGTGCTGTTCGCGGTGGTCGCGGCGGTGCTCTTCGGCGCCGGCGGGCGGCCCGCCCTGGTGGCCGGTGCGGTCCTGCTCTACCTGGGGTTCGTGCTGGACTGCGTGGACGGGCAGTTGGCCCGGTACACCCGGCACTTCAGCGCCTGGGGCGGCTGGCTGGACACGATGGCCGACCGGGCCAAGGAGTACCTGGTCTACGCCGGGCTGGGCTACGGCGCGACGCACGCCGGGTTCCGGTACGGCTGGGCGCTGGCCATCGCCGCGATGACCTTGCAGACCGTCCGGCACATGACCGACGCCTGGTACGGGGTGCTGCCCGACGAGGCGGCCCGGCGTCCGCGCCCGGCCGGCCCGGCCGCCGGGGGGATCGGCGGGAAGCTGAACGCCGCCTCGACCCGGGTGCAGGCGGACACCGGCTCGGTGTCGTACTGGCTGAAGCGCACGGTGGTCTTCCCGATCGGCGAGCGGTGGGCGTTGATCGCGGTCACCGCCGCGCTGTTCGGGCCGCTGGTCAGCCTGGTCTCGGTGCTGGTGTGGGGGGTGCTGGCGTTCGGCTACACGGGCGCGTTGCGGACCCTGCGGGCGCGCTGGATGTGGGTGCCGGTGCTGGACACCGTCGACGCGACGCTGCACCGCGACGATGGTCCGCTGGCGGCCCGGCTGCCGGTGGTCCGGCCGATGGGCCCGTTGACCCTGGCGGTGCTCGGGGCGCTCGGGCCGGCGGTGCTGCTGGCGGTGGGGTTGTTCCGGGCGGTCGGCGACGGTGACCCGGGTGGCCTGCGCTGGTGGCTGCCGGTGGCGTTGGTGGTGCTGCTGGTCGCCGGGCTGGGTGCGGGCGCGGCGCACAACGGGCCGCTGGACTGGCTGGTGCCGGCGGCGCTGCGGGCCGGCGAGTACCTGTTCGCCGCCGTGGTCGGGGTGGTCGGCGGGGTGCCGGCGTGGCTGGTCTTCGGGTACGTCTTCGTGCTGACCGTGCACCACTACGACCTGACCGCCCGGTTGGAGAAGCGGCAGGCGGCCCCGCCGTTGCACGCCTGGACGCTGGGCTGGGAGGGGCGTTCGGTGCTGCTGGCGGTGGCAGCGATCGCCGGATTTGCCACCCCTGCCATGGCTACAATCGGTACGTACCTTCTGGTGGTTTTCGTGGCGAGTGTCGTTCTGGCCTGGGTGGTCCTGCCGGCCCGCGCGGGCCGGGCGGCGGCCGTACCGGTGCGGGGTGCTTCGCCGGGCTGACGACGGGGGGCGGCCGGATGACGCTGATCAGCTTCGTCGTACCGGCCTTCCGGGTGCAGGGCTACCTGCGCGAGTGCCTGGACTCGCTGCTCGGCCAGCCGTACCGGGACATCGAGGTGATCGGGGTCGACGACGCCTCCCCGGACGCCTGCGGCGACATCCTCGACGAGTACGCCGCCCGCGACCCCCGGGTCCGGGCGGTACGCCTGCCGCGCAACGTCGGGCTCGGTCCGGCCCGCAACATCGGGCTGGACCGGGCCACCGGCGAGTACGTCTGGTTCCTCGACGGCGACGACCGGCTCGCCCCCGACTGCCTGCCCGAGGTCGCCGACCGGCTCACCGCCACCCGCCCCGACGTGCTGCTGGTCGACCACGTCCGGGTGCACTGGGACGAGCACGCCACCCGCAGCGCCCTGCCGGAGGTCTTCCCCGATCCGCCCGGCGCGGCGACGTTCCGGCTGGCGGAGCGGCCCGAGGCGCTGCGCCTGCTGCACACCGCCTGGAACCGGCTGGTCCGCCGGGAGTTCCTGACCGGCCTCGGGCTGCGCTTCGCCCCCGGCTGGTACGAGGACGTCGCGTTCAGCTACCCGGTGCTGCTGGCCGCCGGACGGATCGGCGTGCTCGACCGGGTCTGCGTGCACTACCGGCAGCGCCGGGCGGGCGCGATCACCCGGACCCTCGACGACCGGCACTTCGAGGTCTTCGACCAGTGGCACCGGGTGTTCGCCTTCCTCGACGGGCGGCCCGACCTGGCCGGCCTGCGCCCGGTGGTCTTCGAGCGGATGATCTGGCACTACCTGACCGTGCTCGGCAACGGCGACCGGATCGCCCCGGCGCTGCGGCCGGCGTTCTTCCGGCGGATCACCGCCGACCACCGGCGCTTCCGCCCGCCCGGCGGCTACCCGGTGCCGGACGGCGGGGACGGGCTCAAGCACCGGCTGGTCGCCGCCGGCCGGTGGCACACCTTCAGCGCGTTGCGCGCCGTCAGCCAGGCCCGGGAGACCACGCGGACGACCGGGCGGCGGGTCCGGCCGGTGGCCCGGCGGACCGCGCGGCTGGCCCGCGACGCGCTGCTGCACGAGTACTACCGGGCCGAGTTGCGCCGGCCGATCGACCCGACGCTCGCCGTCTACGCCGCCTACTGGTACCGGGGCTACGCCTGCAACCCGGCGGCGGTGCACGCCGCCGCCCGCCGGCTCGCCCCGCAGGTACGGGGGGTGTGGATCGTCCGCCGGGACCGGGTCGACACCCTCCCGCCCGGCACCGAGTACGTCGTCGCCGGCACCCGCGACGCCCAGCGGGCGCTGGCGCGGGCCCGCTGGCTGGTCAACAACGTCAACTTCCCGGACTTCGTGCGCAAGCGTCCCGGCCAGGTGCACGTGCAGACCCACCACGGCACCCCGGTCAAGGTGATGGGCCTGGACCAGCAGCGGTATCCGCTCGGCGCGGTCGGGATGGACTTCGCGGGGCTGCTGCGCCGGGTGGACCGCTGGGACTACAGCATCACCTCCAACGCCTTCTCCACCCAGATGTGGGACCGCGCCTACCCGGCGGACTACGTCCGGTTGGAGGTGGGCTACCCGCGCAACGACCGGCTGGTCACCGCCACCACCGAGGAGGTGCGCGCGGTCCGGGCCGGGCTCGGGATCGCCCCGGACGAGCGGGTGGTGCTGTACGCGCCGACCCACCGGGAGCACCTGCCCGGTTACCGGCCGCCGTTCGACCCGTACCGGCTGCTGGACGTGCTGGGGCCGGCCGGCCGGTTGCTGGTGCGCAGCCACTACTTCCACGACCGGGAGGGCCGGGTCCGGCGGCGGGCCGAGGGGCGGGTGGTCGACGTCGGCGACGTCGGCACCGTCGAGGACCTCTACCTGGCCGCCGACGTGCTGGTCACCGACTACTCGTCGGCGATGTTCGACTACGCCGTGCTGGACCGGCCGATCGTGATCTACGCGCCGGACCACGACGCCTACCGGCTGGCCCGGGGGGTCTACTTCGACGTGACCGCCGAGCCGCCGGGCGCGGTCGCGCTGACCTTCGACGAACTCCGGGAGGTCTTCCGCTCCGACGCGGTGACCGGTGCGTCGGCCGAGCGGGCCCGACGGGCGTTCCGGGAGCGGTTCTGCGGCTGGGAGGACGGGCACGCGGCGGAACGGGTGGTCCGGCGGGTGTTTCTCGGCGAATCAGGGTGAGGATCCGGGCGGATCGCCGTACTGGCCCGTAATAGGGCTGTCATCAGCCGAACATGGCACGTTTACCCGATGTGCTAACCCCATGATGCTCGCCACAGTCAACCCGGGGTTCGGCCAAGCTGGGGGAGGAGACGGTGACCACCGTCGCGCTGAAGGACGTCACAAAGGTATTCCCGGACGGGACAATTGCCGTCGACAACGTCAGTCTCGACGTCGTCGACGGGGAGTTCATGGTGCTGCTGGGCCCGTCCGGTTGCGGGAAGTCGACCGTGTTGCGGATGATCGCGGGCCTGGCCGAGCCGACCACCGGTGCGGTGATGCTCGACGGTGAGGTCGCCAACGACCTGCCGCCGCGCGACCGGAAGATCGCCATGGTCTTCCAGGACTTCGCGCTCTACCCGCACATGTCCGTCGGTGACAACATCGGCTTCCCGCTCAAGCTGTCCGGGGTCGAGCCGGTGCCCCGGGGTGAGCGGGTCCAGGACGTGGCCAGCGCGCTCGGCATCGGCGACGTGCTCGGCCGCAAGCCGAGCCAGCTCTCCGGCGGCCAGCGGCAGCGGGTCGCGATGGGTCGGGCGATCGTCCGCCGGCCGGGGCTGTTCCTGATGGACGAGCCGCTGTCCAACCTGGACAGCGGGCTGCGGGCCGAGCTGCGCGCCGAGATCTCCGCGCTGACCCGCGAGCTGGGCGTCACCACCATCTACGTCACCCACGACCAGGCCGAGGCGCTGACCATGGCCGACCGGGTGGCCATCATGCGCAAGGGCGTGCTCCAGGACGTCGGCACTCCCACCCAGGTCTACGGCCGCCCGGCGACCCTCTACGTCGCGGCGTTCCTCGGCAGCCCCCGGATGAACCTGCTGGAGGCGTCGGTCTACGTCCACCTCGACCGGTACGTCACGCTGACTCTCGGTGACCAGGCGCTCTACCTGCCGTGGGACGACATCCGCAGTCGGGCGGTGGCGCACTACCACGGCGAGCGGATCGTGGTCGGGATGCGGGCCGAGGCGCTCACCCCGGTCGCCCCGGACACCCCCGGTGACGTGCTCCAGGGCCGGGTGCGTTACCTGGAGCACCACGGGCACGAGTCGCTTGCCTTCCGCGACATCGGCGCCACCGCCATCATGGTCGACGAGATGAGCGCTCCCGCCGAGGACGCGGTCCCCGGCCAGCGCGGGCTGCGCCGGTTCGGCCAGGTCATGTCCCGGCTCACCGGGCGGGCCACCGACCCGGAGGAGAACGACAGGGCATCCGACGGCAACCGCACCAGCGTGCTTAACGACCCCGGCCGCCACCACCGCCGCCCGGCCGAACTGGCGGTCCGGCTGGCCCCGTACCCGGCGATCTCGGCGGGGCACCCGATGGCGGTCGCGGTCCGGATGGACGCCCTGCACTTCTTCGACGAACGCGGCGACCGGATCGACGTCGGCTGGCGCTGACCCGTCCGGTGACGGGCGCCGTCGTGCGCACGGTCGGCGGGGCGGGGCCGGCTCGGTACCCGGTTCCGTCCGGGCCGGGGTTGCCGGACGGAACCCGCCCGTGCCGTCAATTGGTTGTCGACTATTCGGTAATCGATTGCCTACTCTCGGTGTCTGTGTGAGGTTCGAGGGAACCCCTCCACGCAGAACGGAGCTGTCATGCGCGTGATCCACAAGATTCTCGCGGCCACCGCCGTCACCGGCGCGACCGCGGTGACCCTGCTGGCCGGTGCGGCCCCCGCGTCCGCCGCCGCCAACGGGGTCGGCTACTACTCGGGTTACGGGTCGGGCTCCTCGCCCACGTTCGCCGTCTGGTCGGCGGAGAACGACGCCAAGTGGAAGGCCCAGTTGGGCGGCTTCAACCCCATCATCGACTGTCACACCATCTTCAGCACCAGCACGAAGATCAGCGACTACTACTACACCGCCAGCGTGCAGTTCTACTGCTACAACGTCAGCTGACACGACCTCTCCCGGGCGCGGCGGGGTGCGCCGGCCGGTCGGCCGGCCCTCCGTCCCGGGTGGCTTCCCGTGCCGCTCGCCGGAGCGCGATCCGGTGGCCTTGTCCATAAAGTTACCGGCTAGTAACGTTGGGGCATGTTCATCGACTCGCGCCAGGTGGCGGCCGAGGTCCTCCGGGCCGTGCCGTTCGCCCGCACACTCGCGCTCGACATCGTCGAGGTCGCGCCGGAGGCCGAGGGCGGGGTCCGGGCCGTCGTCCGGCTGCCCGACTCGCCGGCCACCCACAACCACGTCGGCGGCCCGCACGCCGGTGCCATGTTCACCCTCGGCGAGACCGCCTCCGGCGCGGTGGTGATGGCCGCGTTCGGGCAGGTGCTCGACCGTGCGGTGCCGCTCGCGGTCCGGGCCGACATCGCGTACCGGCGGGTGGCGACGGGCGAGGTGCGGGCCACCGCACGGCTCGGCCGCCCCCCGGCCGAGGTGCTCGCCGAGCTGGACGCCGGCCAGCGCCCCGAGTTCCCGGTGGCGGTGGAGATCGGCACCCCCGACGGCACCGTCACCGCCACCATGACGGTCCTGTGGACGCTGCGCCCCAACCGCTGACCCGCGTGGCGGGGGTTTGCCCGGTGGGGGCGCTGGATAGATTCGTAGCGTGCTGGGCCTACCTGCTCATGTGACCGCCTGCCTCTTCGACCTCGACGGCGTGCTGACCCAGACCGCCAAGGTGCACAACGCCGCCTGGAAACAGACCTTCGACGACCTGCTGCGCCGGCACGCCGAGGCCGGCGGCGAACCCTTCCGGCCGTTCGACCCCGGCCCGGACTACCACCGCTACGTCGACGGGAAACCGCGCGCCGACGGGGTGCGTTCCTTCCTCGCCTCCCGGGGCATCACCCTGCCCGAGGGGAGCCCCGACGACCCGCCCGACGCGGAGACCGTCAACGGGGTCGGCAACCGCAAGAACGTCGTCCTGCTGGACCGGATCCACCACGACGGCGTGCAGGCGTACCCCGGGTCGGTGGCCTACCTGAAGGCGGCCGAGCAGGCCGGGCTGCGCCGCGCGGTCGTCTCGGCCAGCGCCAACTGCCGCGACGTGGTCGCCGCCGCCGGCCTGGAACCCCTGCTGGAGGTACGCGTCGACGGGCTGGTCGCCCGTGCCGAGGGGCTGCGCGGCAAACCGCATCCCGACACCTTCCTCGCCGCCGCCGAGCTGCTCGGGGTGGCCCCCGCCGACGCCGCCGTGTTCGAGGACGCGCTGGCCGGGGTGGCCGCCGGCCGGGCCGGCGGCTTCGGCCACGTGATCGGCGTGGACCGGGCCGGCCAGGCCGACGAGCTGCGTGCCCACGGCGCCGACGTGGTCGTCACCGACCTCGCCGAGCTGCTAAGCGGGCCGGCCGCATGATCCGGGAACGCGCCTACCCGGTCGAGCCGTGGCACATCCGGGAGACCCGCCTCGACATGGACGTGCTGGCCCAGTCCGAGTCGGTCTTCGCGCTCTCCAACGGCCACATCGGGCTGCGCGGCAACCTCGACGAGGGCGAGCCGCACGGCCTGCCCGGCACCTACCTCAACTCGTTCTACGAGCTGCGTCCGCTGCCGTACGCGGAGGCCGGGTTCGGGTTCCCCGAGTCGGGGCAGACCATCGTCAACGTCACCAACGGCAAGCTGATCCGGCTGCTCGTCGACGACGAACCGCTCGACCTGCGCTACGGCGAGCTGCTCAGCCACGAACGGGTCCTCGACCTGCGGGCCGGCACCCTGCACCGGGAGATGCACTGGCGCTCGCCCGCCGGCCGGGAGGTGAAGGTCCGCAGCACCCGGCTGGTCTCCTTCACCCAACGGTCGGTCGCCGCGATCCACTACGAGGTGGAGGCGGTCAGCGGCCCGCTGCGGCTGATCCTCCAGTCCGAGCTGGTCGCCAACGAGAACCTGCCGGCGCAGAGCCGCGACCCCCGGGTCGCCGCCGTGCTGGAGTCGCCGTTGCAGGCCGAGGAGGAGCTGACCACCGACGACGGCGGCCTGCTCATCCACCGCACCAAGGTCAGCGGGTTGCGGGTGGCCGCCGGCATGGGCCACGACGTGGACGCCCCGGGCCGGACCACCCTCGAGTCCGAGGGCTACGAGGACTGGGTCCGGACCACCATCGGCTGCGTGCTCCAGCCCGGCGAGACGGTGCGGGTGGTCAAGTACCTCGCGTACGGCTGGTCCAGCCGACGCTCGCTGCCCGCGCTGCGCGACCAGGTCGGCGCGGCGCTGGCCGCCGCCCGGCTGACCGGCTGGGACGGGCTGCACCGGGAGCAGCGCGAATACCTCGACGGATTCTGGGACGCCGCCGACGTGCGGGTCGAGGGGGACCCGGAGGTGCAGCAGGCCGTCCGGTTCGGACTGTTCCACGTGCTCCAGGCCGGGGCGCGGGCCGAACGCCGGCCGATCTCCGCCAAGGGGCTGACCGGTCCCGGCTACGACGGGCACGCGTTCTGGGACACCGAGATGTTCGTGCTGCCGGTGTTGACGTACACCCAGCCGGGCGCGGTACGCGACGCCCTGTACTGGCGGCACGCCACCCTGGAGCAGGCCCGGGAGCGGGCCCGGACGTTGAACCTGGCCGGCGCGGCGTTCCCGTGGCGCACCATCGAGGGGCCGGAGTCCTCGGCGTACTGGCCGGCCGGCACCGCCGCCTTCCACATCGCCGCCGACATCGCCGACGCGCTGCGCCGCTACGTCCTGGTCACCGGCGACGAGCAGCTCGAACGGGACATCGGCCTGGAGCTGCTGGTGGAAACGGCCCGGCTGTGGCGTTCCCTGGGCCACCACGACCGGTACGGCCGGTTCCACATCGACGGGGTGACCGGCCCCGACGAGTACACCGCCGTCAAGAACGACAACATCTACACCAACCTGATGGCGCAGCGGAACCTGCTCACCGCCGCCGACTGCGCGATGCGACTGCGCGACGAGGCCCTCGACCTCGGGGTGTCCGAGGAGGAGGCGGCCGAGTGGCGGGACGCCGCCACCGCCATGCACATCCCGTACGACGAGGACCTCGACGTGCACGAGCAGGTGGAGGGGTTCACCCGGCTCCAGGAGTGGGACTTCGCGCACACCCCGACCGAGAAGTACCCGCTGCTGCTGCACTACCCGTACTTCGACCTGTACCGCAAGCAGGTGGTCAAGCAGGCCGACCTGGTGCTGGCCATGCACTGGCGGGGGGACGCCTTCACCGACGCGCAGAAGCTGCGCAACTTCCTCTACTACGAGCGGCGTACCGTGCGGGACTCGTCCCTGTCGGCCTGCACCCAGGCGGTGCTCGCGGCCGAGGTGGGCCACGCCGAGCTGGCGCACAGCTACCTGCGGGAAGCCGCGCTGATGGATCTGCACGACCTCAACGAGAACACCCGCGACGGCGTGCACATGGCGTCGCTGGCGGGGGCCTGGATCGCGCTGGTGGGCGGGTTCGGCGGGCTGCGCGACCACGACGGCGAGCTGTCGTTCGCCCCCCGGCTGTCCAGCCGGTTGAGCCGGTTGGAGTTCTCGTTACAGTGGCGGTCGATGCGGCTGCGGGTGGACGTCCGACCGCACCAGACGACGTACTCGCTGCGTAACGGCGGCCCGGACACGGTGGTGGAGCTGCGGCACCACGGCGAGACCGTGCGGGTCACCTCCGCCGCGCCGGTGACCGTGCCGGTGCCGCAGCGCCACGGGAGCGGCCCGGCACCGGAGCAGCCGCCCGGCCGGGCCCCGCTGCTGCGGCTGCCCGAGTCCCCCGGCTGACCCCGCCGACGGGTCGCCGGCGCGACCGCGCCGGCGCCCCGCCCCCCGCAACAGGTCGGGGGGGCCGACCTGGGGGCCGGTGGGGGGTCGGCCACC
>NZ_JBMDWU010000155.1:0-29588 GCF_048594385.1 Micromonospora sp.
CTGTATCGGCGGTGGTGCGGTGACGGAGGCCCCCGGAGGCCGCAACATCGGCCCCCTGGCGCGGGACCGGCGACGGGCGGCCCGGCCGCGGCGGGGACGCCCTTCGCCTTGGTGGCGGGTCAGCGCGGGGAGGGGGCGCCCACGCCGGAGTCGGTCACCTTGAGCCTGCTACCGGGGGTCGTGGCCCGGCTCGTGGGCGGAGTAGCCGTACCCGGGTAGACCCAGAGCGTGCCGACGACGTCGGCGACCACATGGGTGTTACCCGAGTGGTTGTAGACGTTGAAGCCCTGCGTGGGGCCGAGGATGCCCAGCACCGCGTTGGAGACGGTCTGCCCGGCGGCCGGGTTGAGGTTGCTCGCCGTCGGCCGGGTCATCGCCGAGTCGGCCGGCCACACCGTGAGCACGGTGTTGCTGGTCGGGGTGACCGCGGTGACGTTCATCGCGAGCACCTGCGTGCTGGGGGTCAGCATGCTCGCCGGTGCGGTGACCTTGCCGACCGCGGTCGGCCCGAGGACGCTCGGCAGGCCCTGGCCGATCCGGCTGTCCGCGATCCGGGTCGGCGACATCGGCGTGAACCGCAGGCCGTCCGGGACGGTGCCGTCGTCGATCACGCCCACCACGTCCACCACCAGGTGGGTGGTCTGCGAGGTGTAGATCGCGAACTGCGGTGCCCGCCTGCCGCCGCACTCGGTGCACTCGACGGTCTCGACGATGGCGAGGTTCGGCACCACCTTGCCCGCCGGGTAGTTGACCGTGGACGCGCTCGGCACGTCCCCCTGCCCGTTCCAGGCCGTCAGGTAGCCGGCCTTGCGGGGCGAGACTGCGGTGATGTTGACGACCAGCGCCCTGACGTTGGCGTTGACGCTGCCGAAGCTGAGCCAACTCTCCATGTAGTAGTTGGCGGACAGAGGAGCGCCGTCGTCCCGGGTGTCGTATAGCCGGAACGGCTTGATCCACTGGTACTGGCCGCCCGACCCCCGGCTGGAGAGCGAGTTGTTCCCGGCCCAGACGCCCGTCACGTCGACCACGACGTCCGTCGACCCGGCGTGGTTGTAGACCGACACCTTGCCGCCCGAGCCCACCTTGACGGTGACGCTGTTCGAGCCGAGCCACGACTTCGCGAAGTTGATCGAGGACGCGGTCGGACGGTTCTGGCCGGCGGGGTAGAGGGTCAGGAAGCTCCCCGCCGTCGGGCCGACGACCGTCACGTTCAGCACGACGGAGCCGACACCGCTGCTCGGCACCCCGCCCCGCCCGGTGACCTGGAGGTCGACCTTCTTACCCGGGCCGATCTTGGCCTTGGGCGCGCCCAACCCGGAGCGGGTGTCCATCAGGCGCTTCGGCGACAGCGGGTAGTAGCTGCCGGTGACGCCCCGGAAGCCCTCCACGGCCAACTGCACGCGCCGGGTGCCGGAGGCGCTGTCGTCGGCGAGCAGCAGGCTCGCCTGCTGCACACCCTCCCTGGTCGGCTTGGCCGCGACCGAGACCGTGCAGGTCTGCCCCGGGGTCAGCGTCCGGCCGGTGCAGTTCGAGTCGAGCAGCGCGAACGCCTCGGGCGTCGGGCCACCGAGGCTGGCCGCCCCGAAGGTGACCGGGGCGCTGCCGACGGACCGGAAGGTCACCGTCCGGGCCGCGCTGGGCACCGCCAGCTCCTGGTAGCTGAAGCTCACCGGGTTGGGCTCGCCGTGCGCGACCGCGTAGTCCACTGACGAGTTCCAGCGCAGCTCGCCGCTGACCGTGCCGGTGTAGTAGGTGCTGTCCCGGCAGCTGTACTCGTAGGCGGCGGCGAACGCGTTGACCCGGCCGGTGTCACCGTCCCGCTCGGCCTGCCGGACCTTGATCCACCCGCTGACGTGGCCGCAGCCGCGCCCGTCGGAGGCCAGGTCCATGGCGGCGGTGCCGCCGTCGCCCTGCCAGGTCGCCTGGTAGGTCTGACCGGCGGTCCACTGCTCGCCGGCCGGCGGCTGGATGCTGAGCCGCACGTAGGAGCCGGCCCGGTTGGTATCGACCGCCAGCCGGTCGTTGCTCTGCGCGACCACGGAGATGGTGGAGTTGTCGCGGTCGAAGACGTCGGACCGGTTGATCGGATAGCCGCCGGTCTGGTCGCCGACGTCGACGGTGAGGACCGTGTACGGCGCGGTCGGCGCGGCCAGCGCCATTCCCGGCAGTACGGCCAGCGCACAGGCCCCGGCAACGCTCATGCCGAGTAGAGCGCGAAAAATGCGCATGCATTACCCCGTGAAGAAGGAAGAGTGATTGTGGGCCACACACTATGGGCGGTGATCACGAGCGGCAAGGCCGTATCGACGGAATGCCAAGAAAGGGCATTGCGCCCTTACCGGATCGACGACCGGCACGTGAGCCGGGCCTCCGACGGAACCACCGTCCCATTCGCGCAAACGCGAGAGCGCCCCGACCGTGTGGTCGGGGCGCTCCGCGGTGACGGCTTGACGGTCAGCCGTCGTGGCTGCTGCCGGTCAGCTCCGGTTCGAGCCCGGAACCGCGCTCGGCTTGGCCTTGCTGCCCTTCAGCGACGCGGCCGACTTGGCCGTGGCCGCCTCCGGGTAGTAGAACGTGCCCACCACGTCGGCGACCAGGTGCGTGCTGCCGGACAGGTTGTTGACGTTGAACGCGTAGTTCGGGCCGATGACACCCAGCACGCCGTTGGAGACGACCTGGCCCGCGTACGGGTTCAGGTTGCTGGTGTCGGGCTTGCCGACGCCGTCGAAGTCGGCCGGCCAGGTGGTGATGACCGTGTTGTTGGTCGGGGTGACGGCGGTGACGTTCATCGCCAGCACATCGGTGTCGGGCGTGACCAGCTCGGCCGGGGCGGTCACCTTGCGGGTGCCGCCCGCCGGGATGGCACCGGAGATGCCCAGGTTGGAGCGGCTGTCCACGATCCGGGTCGGGCTCAGCGGGGCGAACCGCATGCCGTACGGGGAGTCGCCGTCGTCGACCACGCCGACCAGGTCGACCAGGACGTGCGCCGCCTGCGAGGTGTAGATGCTGAACTTCGGCGCACCCGGGATGCACCACTCGTTCTGCTCGGTGCCGGTGCAGGGGGTGGTCTGCACGAAGGTCAGGTTCGGCACGTTCTTGCCGGCGAGGTAGTTCACCGTCGAGGCGCCCGGCCGGGTGCCCTTGCCGGACCACGCGGTGAGGAAGCCGGACTTGGCCGGCGACACCGCGGTGACGTTCAGGACGAACGACTTGACGTGCGGGTTGTAGTCCCCGAAGTCGAGCGAGTATTCCAGCACCTGACCGGCCGGGGGCTTGCCCTCCGGGTCCTCCCGGCTGTCCCAGTACCGCATCGGCAGGTACCACTCGTACTGGCCGCCGGCCCGGTTGGTGAGGCTGTTGTCGCCCGCGTAGAAGCCGACCACGTCGACGATCACGTCGGTCGAGCCGCTGTTGTTGTAGACCGAGACCTTGCCACCGGAGCCGAGCTTCACGGTGACGTTGTTGGAGCCCAGCCAGCCCTTGGCGAAGTTCACCGAGGAGGCGGTGGGGCGGGACTCACCCGTCGGGTAGGCGGTGAGGAAGCTGGCGGCGCTGGGACCGGTGACGGTCACGTTCAGCACGACCGCGCCGACGCCGCTGGCCGGTACGCCACCACGGCCGGCGACCTGGAGGTCGACCTTCTTGCCGGCGCCGATCTTGCCGACCGGGGCGCCGGTGCCGTTGCGGGTGTCCAGCAGCCGGGCCGGGGAGACCGGGTAGTAGGCGCCGGTCACGTCGTCGAGGGCAGCCGCCTTCTGCAGCGGCGCGGAGACGGGAGCCGCGGAGGCCGTACCCGGCACCACGGCGAGTGCACATGCTCCGGCGAGACCGACGCCGAGGAGAGTGCGAATTTTGCGCATAGAGACCCCGTGTTCGAAGAGGAAGGGATTGGCTGCCCCAGCGTAGGGGCCTGGGTCAATGCCGGCAAGGCCGTTACAGATGATCTCCGGGTGACGTTCCGGTGAGGACGAATCAGACGTAACGCCATGGTGGTCGCCGGGTCGCCCACCGTCATCCACAGGCCGGTCGCCTTGTCCACAGGTTGTCCACACCCCCGGTGGACGACACTTGACATTCGGGTGGGGCGGACGAGACTGCCCGGGTGACCGCCGACCACCACCCCGAACCGCCATCGGTGGACCCGGGGCCGCCGGCCGTC
This sequence comes from Micromonospora sp., assembly GCF_048594385.1. Lineage (NCBI taxonomy): Bacteria > Bacillati > Actinomycetota > Actinomycetes > Micromonosporales > Micromonosporaceae > Micromonospora > Micromonospora sp. The sequence goes on from NZ_JBMDWU010000155.1 coordinate 4,160, forward strand.
CGGTCGACCGGACGGGTACGGATCGTGCTGGCCGGCGTCTCCCGCCGGGACACCCGGGCCGCCCACACCCGCACCGAGTTGACCCAGCAGACCCGGGTCGGTGAGGCGCTGGTCCGGGGCCTGGTCCGGGCACAGCTCACCCTCGCCCTGCGGCTGAGCCTGCTGGTGCTCATCGGGTTGGGCGGGCTGCCCTGGCTGTTCGCCATCGCACCCCCGGTCGCCCGGGTCACCGTGCTCGGCGTCAACCTGCCCTGGCTGCTGCTCGGGGTGGTCTCGTTCCCCTTCCTCATCGCCGTCGGCTGGGCGTACGTGCGGCTCGCCGAACGCAACGAACAGGACTTCGTCGACCTCGTCCAGCGACCGGAACGCTGAGATGGGCAACGGGTACGTCGTACCGGCGATCGTCGCGGTCACCCTGATCACCGTCGGCATCGGCTTCTACGGACTGCGCCTGGCCCGGACCACCTCCGACTTCCTGGTGGCCTCCCGGACGGTCAGTCCGACCTGGAACGCCGCCGCCATCGGCGGGGAGTACCTGTCGGCGGCGAGCTTCCTCGGCATCGCCGGGCTGGTCCTCAAGTACGGCGTCGACGTGCTCTGGTACCCGGTCGGTTTCGCCGCCGGCTACCTGGCGCTGCTGCTCTTCGTCGCCGCGCCGCTGCGCCGCTCCGGGGCGTTCACCCTGCCCGACTTCTGCGAGCTGCGGCTCGGTTCCCGCCGGCTGCGCACCCTGGCCACCGTCTTCGTCATCTTCATCGGCTGGCTCTACCTGGTGCCGCAGTTGCAGGGCGCCGGGCTGACGCTGGCCACGGTGGCCGGCTCGCCGTACCCGGTGGGGGCGTTGCTGGTCGCCGCGGTGGTCACCGCCAACGTGGCGTTGGGCGGGATGCGGGCGATCACCTTCGTGCAGGCGTTCCAGTACTGGCTGAAGTTGACGGCGCTCGCCGTACCCGCGATCTTCCTGGCCCTGCAGTGGCAGGCCGACGCCCGACCGGCGGTGACCCCGCCCGACGGGCCGGCGTTCCGCACCGCCACCACCGTCGTGGTCGAGCACCGCGCGGCCCTCACCTTCCCCGACGGCACCATCCGTGAGGTACGCCCCGGCGACGAGCTGAGCTTCGCCGCCGGTGACCCGGTGCCCGAGGTGTCCGGGGTCGCCATCGGGGCCACCGACTGGCTGCTGCCCAGCGCCGCCGGGGACGACGACCGGGGTCTGTTCGCCACCTACTCGCTGATCCTGGCGACCTTCCTCGGCACCATGGGACTGCCGCACGTGCTGGTGCGCTTCTACACCAACCCCGACGGCGCGTCGGCCCGGCGGACCACCCTGGTGGTGCTGGCCATGGTCGGCGTCTTCTATCTGCTGCCCACGCTGTACGGCGTACTCGGTCGGATCTACACCCCGCAACTGCTGGTCAGCGGGCAGACCGACGCGGTGGTGGTGCTGCTTCCCGAGGCGGCGCTCGGTGACGGCGTCACCGGGCGGCTGCTCTCCGCCCTGGTCGCCGCCGGGGCGTTCGCCGCCTTCCTGTCCACCTCGTCCGGGCTGCTCACCAGCGTCGCCGGGGTGATCTCCACCGACGTGCTGGGGCACGGCTCGGTTCGCGGCTTCCGGCTGGCCACGGTGATCGCCGGCGGGGTGCCGGCGGTGCTCGCGCTGAACGTCTCCGGGCTGGACGTCTCCCAGGTGGTCGGGCTGGCCTTCGCGGTCGCCGCGTCCAGCTTCTGCCCGCTGCTGGTGCTCGGCATCTGGTGGCGCGGCCTGACCGATCTCGGCGCGGCGGCCGGCGTGCTGGTCGGCGGCGGCGCGGCTATCGGCGCGGTGCTGGTCACCGTGCTCGGGCCGCCGCTGACCGGCTGGCCGGCGACCCTCACCACCCAGCCCGCCGCCTGGACGGTGCCGCTCGCCTTCACCGTGATGATCGCGGTGTCGATGGCGACCCGACGCCGCACCCCGGTCGACGTCGGCGCCACCATGCTCCGCCTGCACGCGCCCGAGTCGCTCCGTTCCTGACGGTTCGTCCCGGTCGGCCGGTATCGCGGTCGACGTCCTCCCGGAACCACCCCCGCCCGGTCGTCCGCCTGCGGGATGATCCGGGATCGTCCCCTGGCGGGAGCGGCTCCTCGCCCGGCCCGGATACGGTCGGGACATGACTGGTGAACACCCTGCGCTGGCACTCCGTGGCCTGGCCAAGCAATTCGACGGCAAGGTGGCGGTCGCCGGGGTGGACCTGGCCGTCCCCGCCGGCTCGTTCTACGGCCTGCTCGGCCCCAACGGCGCCGGCAAGACCACCACCCTGTCGATGGCCGTCGGACTGCTCCGGCCCGACCACGGCCAGGCCTGGGTGCTCGGGCACGACGTCTGGGGTGACCCGGTCGAGGCGAAACGGCTGCTCGGCGTCATGCCCGACGGCGTCCGGCTGTTCGACCGGCTCAGCGGCGCGGAGCTGCTGGCGTACCACGGTCTGCTGCGCGGCATGGACCCGGCGGTGGTCGACCAGCGGGCGGCGGAACTGCTCGACGTGCTGGCCCTCACCGACGCCGGCCGGACCCTGGTGGTCGACTACTCCGCCGGGATGAAGAAGAAGATCGGCCTGGCCTGTGCGCTGCTGCACGGCCCCCGGCTGCTGGTGCTCGACGAGCCGTTCGAGGCGGTCGACCCGGTGTCGGCGGCGCTGATCCGCGACATCCTGCACCGGTACGTGGTCGGCGGCGGGACGGTGGTCTTCTCCAGCCATGTGATGGAGGTCGTCGAGCGGCTCTGCTCGCACGTGGCGATCCTCGCCGAGGGCACCATCAAGCGGGTCGGCACCCTCGCCGAGGTACGCGGCGACCGGTCCCTGGAGGACGTCTTCGTCGAGGTCGTCGGCGGCCGGACGGCGACCGGTGAGGAGCTGGCGTGGCTGTCCCGGTGACCGCGCCCGTGCCCACCGCGCCGGTCCGCGCGGTCTCCCCGCGCCACTTCGTCCGGCTCAAGCTGCGGGTGATGGGCAACAACTTCCGGGGCCAGGGCTGGCGGGTCGCCCTGTTCGTGGTCGGGGTGCTGGTCGGGCTCTGGTTCGCGGCCGGCGGTTTCCTCATGTTCGCCGCCCCCGGCTTCGCCGACGAACCCCCGTACGCGGTGATGGCCGCGGCCTTCGGCGGCGGGGTGCTGGTGCTCGGCTGGCTGCTGCTGCCACTGGTCTTCTTCGGCGTCGACGAGACCCTCGACCCGGCCCGGTTCGCCCTGCTGCCGCTGTCCCGCCGCACCCTGGTCACCGGGCTGTTCGCGGCGGCCCTGGTCAGCGTCCCGGTGTTCGCGGTGCTGGTCGCGGTCACCGGGCTGGTGGTCAGCGCCGCGCTGCTCGGCGGCGCGGTCGCCGGGGTCGTCGCCGCCCTCGGCGTGGTCGCCGGGGTGCTGCTCTGTGTCGCCGCCAGCCGCGCGGTGACCAGCGCGTTCGCCACCATGCTGCGGTCCCGCCGGGTGCGCGACCTGGCCGCCGTGCTGCTCGCCGTGGTCGCCGCGCTGCTCGGCCCGTTGCAGCTCGTGGTGCTGGCCGCCGTACGCACCGCCGACTGGGACCGGCTCGTCGGGGTGGCCCGGATCGTCGGCTGGACCCCGTTCGGCGCGCCCTGGACGATCGGCCTGGACGTGGCCGAGGGCCGGGCCTGGGCCGTGCCGGTCAAGCTGCTGATCACCGCGGTGACCATCGGGGCGCTGCTGCTGTGGTGGTCCCGGTCGCTGGAGTCGGCGATGGTCGGCGCGGCCAGCGCCGCCCCGGCCAAGGCCCGCCAGGCACCGACCGGCGGTGCGGTCGCCCAACTCTTCCCCCGGGCGGTCGGCTGGGCCCGGCGGGACCGGTTCGGCGCGCTGGTGGCCCGCGAGTGCCGCTACTGGTGGCGGGACGCCCGGCGACGGGCCAACCTGATCACCATCGCGGTGGTCGGGATCTTCGTCCCGGTGATGGTCAACCTCGGTGGCGCCGGGTTCGCCGTCGGCCAGGAGGGCTTCGAGAGCACCGGCGACCCGTCGCCGGTGCTGCTCAGCATATCGATGCTCTTCGTCGGCGTGCTCGCCTCGGTGACCCTGGCCAACCAGTTCGGCTTCGACGGCAGCGCCTACGCGGCCAACGTCGTGGCCGGGGTGCCGGGTCGGCTGGAGCTGCGCGCCCGGATGACCGCCTTCTCCGTGTACGTGCTGCCGATGCTCGGCGTCGTCTCCCTCATCATCAGCGGGGTGCTCGGCCGGCCGGAGTGGTTCGGGGTGGCGGCGGGCGCGCTGCTCGCCTCGTACGGGGTGGGGTTGGCGATCAACGGGTTCATCTCGGTGCTCGGGGCGTACTCGCTGCCGGAGACGAGTAACCCGTTCGCGATGAACAGCGGCTCGGGAATCGCCAAGAGCATGCTCACCCTGCTGTCGATGGTCGGTTCGGCGGCTGCCGCCGTACCGATGGTGGTGGCCGCCGGGCTGCTCGGTGACGTCTGGCTCTGGCTGGCCCTGCCGGTCGGCGCGGCGTACGGGGTGGGGGCGGCGCTGCTCGGGGCGTACCTGGCCGGGGACGTGCTGGACCGCCGGATGCCGGAGCTGCTGTCGACCGTGACCCCCCGCCGCTGATGCCGGTCGTCGAGGCGGTCACCACCGTCGCGGTCCCGCCGGAGGTGGCGTTCGCGGTGTCGCAGACCGTCGCGCCGGTGCGCTACCGGTGGGACCCGTTCGTCCGCGAGCAGCACTTCGTCGACGGGGCCACCCGGCCCGGCAAGGGGGTGCGTACCTTCACCCGCTCCCGGCACGGCCTGGCGATGGTCAGCGAGTACGTCTCCTTCGCCCCGCCGACGAACGTCGGGATGAAGATGGTGCGCGGCCCGTGGTTCTTCGAGATGTTCGCCGGTGGCTGGCGGTTCGCCCCCGCACCCGAGCCGGGCCACACGGTCGCCACCTGGCGGTACAGCTTCCGCTGCCGGCCGGCGTTCCTGCGGCCGGTCGCCGACCGGGTCGGCGTCTGGCTGCTCACCCGGGACATCCGTCGTCGGATCGCCGGTTACGCGGCCGGCTGCGCCGACCCGCAGGTGCTGGCCGCCGCCCGTGCCGCCCTGTCCGACGGGCCGGACGGCACGGCCCGGGAGGCGGACCTCACCCCTCGGGGTGCTGACCCCGCTCCTCGGGGTGCTGACTCCGCCCCTCGGGATGCAGCGGTCGACGACGCGGGACCACCCTCCGGTAGCTGATCCGCCAGCCCGTCGCCGGCCGCTGCGCGCCGGCCGTCCCTGCCGGGGGCTGCGTCTCGACCCGACGGACCACGTCCTCGTAGACCACGGTGCCCACCGGGCCGTCGACCGGCACGCCGAGCCCCTTCGAGCGGACCCGGACGGTGCCGTCGGCGTCCTCACTGACCACGACGTTGGTCACGTGGTGGCCGAGCGGGTTGCCGTCGCCCAGGGTCCGCGCCGCCTCGGCGAACGCCGCGTACCCCCGCAGGACGCCGAACCCGTAGGCGGTGACGTCGTAGGCGAAGTCGTCGGTGAACAGCTCGGACAACCGGTCGAACGCCCCGTCGTCCATCAGGTGGCCGTGCAGCGCGACGAGTTCGTGGATCGCCAGCCGGTCATCGGCGCTCAACGACATACCCGTCGTCCCTCCAGCCCGGCGGCGGTTCCCGTCGAGGTGACGAAGGAACGCCAGGTCTCGGGGGTGAAGTGGAGCGTCGGGCCACAGCGGTCCTTGCTGTCCCGGACCAGCACCACCCCGGGCAGATTGTCCGCCACCTCGACACAGTTACCGGAGTCGTCGGAACGCGACGAGGTCCGCCAGCGTGCCTCGTCAGGGGTCATGCGTGGCCCGTCAGAGGTCATGGCGTCACCTTCAGCTTGTTGACCAGATCGAGCGAGGCGCGCTCGGCCAGCGCCTCACCCAACAGACTCTCCCACTTGCGCAGCATCAGTCGAATCCATTCCGGATGGTCCGCGATCTGCCCCCGGGCGGTGTTGTCCAGACACAGGACCTGCTCGCTCCCGGGCAGCTCCGCCAGCACGAAGCCACCGCCCAGCGAGACGTGCGCACCGGCATCGAGCGGCAGCACATGGAGCCGCACGTGGGGCAGCTCAGCAGCCTCCAGCAGCCGTCCGAGCTGCCGGTCCATCACCGCAGGCCCACCGATCGACCGCCGCAGTGCGCTCTCGTCGATGACGAAGACGAACTCGGGTGGATCGTCCCGGCTCAGCACCGCCTGTCGGCTCATCCGGAGCGCGAGCAGTTCCTCCACCCGCTCGTCCCGCTGGAGCCCGCCGGCCGAGAAGACGGCCCGCGCGTAGTCCTCGGTCTGGAGCAGCCCGGGTACCAGACACGGCTCGAAGTTTCGCAGCCGGACCGCCTGGGCCTCGTAGCTCTGCCAGGGCAGGAACCATGACGGTGCCCGTTCCCCCTCGTGGTCGGTGAGGAGACCGGCGAGGAGGCCGCCGGTGCCGAGGGCTTCGTCGGCCGCGACGGCGAACTCCATGGTCGGGCGGCGGCGACCGGTCTCGATCGCGGCGATCAACGACGGGCTCCACTTGACCAGGCCGGCCAGGGCCTCCTGGGACACCCCGGCACCGGCCCTGGCCGCCTTCAACGCCCGGACCCACATCTCGAAGTCCATCACTCACCTATCCGGTAAGTACGCGACCGCGCTCCGTAGTAACCGCTGGCATCCTCCCCTGCCTGGGCTGCCGCGTCCAGGGTGGAGGGCACGCGGTCCGGTCGGTGGAGGCAGCGTCCCGGCGACCGGTCCTGCGCGGGTCGCCCCGGTCGCCTCCGGCCGGGGCGACCCCACACCCGCGAAGGAGACTTCCGTGCCGGAGCCACGTCGCCGGCCCACCCGGTCGAGACCATCGATCCCGTTCGGCACCGCCTGCCGCTCGCCGCACCGCACCGGCCACGGCCACTCGCACTCCCCGCGCGAGGCGGCCCGGATCTTGGCGGGAAACGGCCCCCAGGGAGGCCGGAACTCTCCAAGATCTCTCCTGGCGTATCCGGGATGTCGGCGCGGCGAGGGGTGGAGCAGGTGGTGAGGCGGTTCGTGCCGCATGTGGCGATGCGGCCGTTGTGGCGCTGCCGGGCGTGCGGCGCGCCCTGGCCCTGCCAGCCTGCCCGGCTCACGTTGCTGGCCGAGTACCGGGGCCAGCGGACCGCCCTGCTTGTCCACCTTGGCACGCTGATGGTGGAGGCCGGCGACCAACTCGGCCAGCTCACCGGCCACGCCCGGCCGGCCGACCTGCACGAGCGCTTTCTCGGCTGGGCGCGCGCCCGGACCTCGTCCGGGCCCGGTGACCAGCTCGGCCCGGACGGCACCGGATCGGCGTGGCGCGGGCGGTCGGGCGCGGACGATCATGGGACGTGCCGGGCGGCGGGGGCCACAATGTTTCACGTGAATCCAGAACCGGGTGCCGAGATCCACCACACCGACCCGTTCGCGGTGCCGACCGGGCAACGCTCACCGGCCCGTCGGCTGCGGGGGCGGCTCGCCGCGCCGGTGACGCTCTGGACCGCTCCCGGCCCGGCCGGGCTGACCGTGTCGTCAACCCTGGTCGCCGAGGGTGAGCCGGACCGGCTGCTCGGCCTGGTCGACCCCGAGGCCGACCTGTGGACGGCGATCGAGGACGCCGGCCGGTTCGCCGTGGCCCCGCTCGGGCCGTCCCACCGGCAGCTCGCGGACCGGTTCGCCGGGCTCTTCCCCTCGCCGGGTGGGCTGTTCGTCACCGACGCGTGGACCGACACGCCCTACGGGCCGGTGCCCGCCGACGCCGGGAGTTGGGCCGGCTGCCGCCTGGACACCGCCCGGGAGTACGGCTGGGCCCTCCTCGTCGAGGCGACCATCGAGACGGTCGAGATCGTCGCCGACACCCCGCCCCTCCTGCACCACCGGGGCCGCTACCACCAGCTTCCCTGACCAGCCCCGCCCGTGCGGGGCTAGGTGGCGTCGCAATGTCACCGATATAGCGGCATCCTGGCCGGCGGATACCGCAACGCCGGCCCAGGAGGCTGGATCAACATGCGGCCCGTCCGGTGAGCGGGGTGACGTGGGTCACTGGGCGCAGGTGGGGGACCGTTCGGCGCAGGGGACTGCCGGGATCGATCTGCACCTTTTCTTGCCGGCGGGCCGCTCTCTACGGTGCGCGAAACTCCCGATGCCTGTGAAGGTGGTGATCCACAGATGTCCACGGACACACCCACGCCCGCCCCGGCCGACTCGGCGGCGGAGCGTTATCTGGCCGTACAACGGTCGGACGAGTTCGTCGGGTTGCGCCGCGCGCTGCGCAGCTTCGTCTTCCCGATGACCGTCGCGTTCTTCCTGTGGTACGCGCTCTACGTGATCCTCTCCGCCTACGCGCGGGACTTCATGGGCACGAAGCTCTTCGGCAGCAACATCAACGTGGCGCTGATCTTCGGGCTGCTCCAGTTCGTCTCCACGTTCCTCATCGCCTGGCTCTACTCCCGGTACGCCGACCGCAAGCTCGACCCGACGGCCGACCGCATCCGCGCCGAGATCGGGCAGGTGAACCGTGAACACGGTCCTCGCGGTTGAGGCGGGCGGCGGCACCGCCCGCAACCTGACCATCACCCTGTTCCTGGTGTTCGTGGCGGTGACGCTGGCGATCACGATCTGGGCCAGCCGGCAGACCAAGACGGCCACCGACTTCTACGCCGGCGGCCGGTCGTTCTCCGGTTTCCAGAACGGCATGGCGATCGGCGGCGACTACATGTCGGCCGCGTCGTTCCTCGGCATCGCCGGCATCATCGCGCTGTACGGCTACGACGGCTTCCTTTATTCCATCGGCTTCCTGGTCGCCTGGCTGGTGGCGCTGCTGCTGGTGGCGGAGCTGCTGCGCAACTCGGGCCGCTACACGATGGCCGACGTGCTGGCGTTCCGGATGCGTCAGCGCCCGGTGCGTACCGCGGCGGCGGTCTCCACCATCACCGTGTCGATCTTCTACCTGCTGGCCCAGATGGTGGGCGCGGGCGCCCTGGTCGCGCTGCTGCTGGGGATCAAGCCGGGCACGACGTTCCTGGGCATGGACGCCGACACCGCCAAGGTGGCCACCATCATCATGGTCGGCGCCCTGATGATCATCTATGTGACCGTGGGTGGCATGAAGGGCACCACGTACGTCCAGATCGTCAAGGCGTTCCTGCTGATGACCGGCGCGCTGGTGATGACCGTGCTGGTGCTGGCGAAGTACAACTTCAACCTGTCGGCGCTGCTCGGTGACGCCGCCGCCACGTCGGGCAAGGGCAGCGCGTTCCTCGAACCCGGGCTCCGGTACGGCGTCGAGGTGGCCGGCAACTCGACGCAGACCTTCTACAACAAGATGGACCTGCTGTCGCTGGGCATCGCCCTGGTGCTCGGCACCGCCGGCCTGCCGCACATCCTGATCCGCTTCTACACGGTGCCGACCGCCAAGGCGGCCCGCAAGAGCGTGCTCTGGGCGATCGGCATCATCGGCACCTTCTACCTGTTGACGCTGGCCCTGGGCTTCGGCGCGGCGGCGCTGGTCGGCGGCAAGGAGATCGTCGCGCAGGACAAGGCCGGCAACACCGCCGCGCCGCAGCTCGCCGAGGAACTGGGCAAGACCTTCCTCGGCGGCGACCTGGGTGGGGCGACCCTGTTGGCGATCATCGCGGCGGTGGCGTTCGCGACCATCCTGGCGGTGGTCGCCGGCCTGACCCTGGCCTCGTCCTCCAGCCTGGCGCACGACTTCTACGCCAACGTGGTCAAGAAGGGGCAGACCTCCGAACGCCAGGAGGTCCGGGTGGCCCGGATCTCGGCCCTGGTCATCGGCGCGGTCTCGATCGCCCTGTCGATCTACGCGCAGAGCCTGAACGTGGCCTTCCTGGTGGCGTTGGCGTTCGCGGTGGCCGCGTCGGGCAACCTGCCGGCGATCCTCTACAGCCTGTTCTGGAAGCGGTTCAACACCTCGGGCGCGGTCTGGGCGATCTACGGCGGCCTGGTCTCGGCCGTGTTCCTGGTGTTCTTCTCGCCTGTCGTCTCCGGGGCACCCACCTCGATGTTCCCGGACCACGACTGGCAGTGGTTCCCGCTGTCCAACCCGGGCCTGCTGTCCATCCCGTTCGGGTTCCTCTGCGGCTGGCTCGGCACGGTGATCTCCAAGGAACACGACGAGGACAAGTACGCCGAGTTGGAGGTCCGTGCCCTCACCGGCGCGGGCGCGCACTGAACGACCGGCACCACGGGCCCCCGACGCGACCGCTCGCGTCGGGGGCCCACCCGTCGGTCACTCCGGGGAGTCGTCCACCGGGCGGGGACGGGCGCAGGACGAGGCGCGCCCGGCCTCGGGTCGACCGGGCCCCGGGCAGCGGGGAGAAGTAGGCTGGCCGCCATGAAGGTTGCCCAGCGGTTCGGAAACGGTCACCGCGTCCTGGTCACCGGCGGTGCCGGGTTCGTGCCGTCACACCTGGCGGACGCCCTGGTCGAGCGCGGGTGCACGGTGGTCGCACTGGACAACTTCGTCACCGGTTCCAAGGACAACGTCGCGCACCTGGCCGAGCATCCCCGGTTCACCCTGGTCGAGGCGGACATCTCCGACGGCCTGCCCAACCACCACCCCGCCCTGGCGCAGCGGTTCGACGCGATCATGCACATGGCCTCCCCGGCCAGCCCGACCGACTTCGAGAAGCTGCCGGTGGAGATCCTCCGGGTCGGTTCGGTGGGCACCCTGCACCTGCTCGACCGCGCGGTCGCCGACGACGCCCGGTTCCTGATGGCCTCCACCTCCGAGGCGTACGGGGACCCGAAGGAACACCCGCAGCGGGAGACGTACTGGGGCAACGTCAACCCGATCGGGGTGCGCAGCGTCTACGACGAGGCGAAGCGCTTCTCCGAGGCGGCCACCATGGGTTACCACCGCAGTCGGGGGCTGGACGCGGCGATCGTCCGGATCTTCAACACGTACGGCCCGCGGATGCGCCCGGACGACGGCCGGGCGATCCCCACCTTCATCTCCCAGGCGCTGCGCGGCGAGCCGATCACCGTGCACGGCACCGGTGACCAGACCCGGTCGATCTGTTACGTCGACGACCTGGTGCGCGGCATCCTGCTGCTGCTCGACTCGACGCAGACCGGCCCGATCAACTGCGGCACCGAACACGAGATGTCGATGCGGCAACTCGCCGAGACGATCGTGTCACTCTCCGGCAGCACGTCACAGGTGACCTACGTCACCCGCAGCGCGGACGACCCGGAGATGCGCCGTCCCGACCTGACCCTCGCCCGGGACCTGCTGGGATACCAGCCGGAGGTCTCGCCCGAGGAGGGCCTGCGACGCACCATCGACCATTTCCGCGACCGGCTAGGGTAGCTCCCCCGCGCCACGCGGGCCGGCCGGCGGGCTTCACATTCAGCGAACGCTCGACCCGCCTACGTACGCTGAAACGCATGTCAGCGACCTCGTCAGCCGGCGCCTCGCTCCCTTACCTGCACCGCGGCGCGGGCCGGGCCTCGGTGCCCGGCACCGACCGGGGCCCCACCGGGCGCGCCCGGGCGTCCGACGCGCAGTGGTACCCGTCGCACCAGGAGAGTCAGCCCCGGTCGGGCGGGCCGGGCGGTCCCGGCACACCCTCGGGGCCGGGCGGGCCGGGGAACTACGGCCGGCGTGGACCGCGCCCGCGCTGGGGGCGGATCGCCCTGGTGGCCGGTGTGACGGTGCTGGTGGTGGCGCTGCTCGGCGGGATCGGGGCCTGGTTCTACACCCGCAACCTCAACGAGGACCTGGCCCGCACCGACCCGTTCTCGGAGATCACCGGTGGCCGGCCGGCGAAGGCGGTCAACGGGGCGCTCAACATCCTGCTGGTCGGCACGGACTCGCGGGACCCGGATGCGGCGGTCGACAAGCCCGGCGAGTGGCGGGCGGACACGCTGATCGTCATGCACATCCCGGCGGACCACAAGTCGGCCTACCTGGTCTCCGTCCCGCGTGACCTGTACGTGCCGATCCCCGAGAACGCGGGCGCGGCCTGCGACTCCGGTCAGCGTGCCAAGATCAACGCTGCGTTCGCCTTCGGTGGCCTGCCGCTTGCGGTACGCACCGTGGAGTGCTTCACCGACGTCCGGATCGACAACGTGATGGCGATCGACTTCGGCGGCTTCAAGGAGGTCACCGACGCGCTCGGCGGGGTCGACCTGAAGGTGGAGCGGAGCATCACCTCGATCCACAAGCCGTACCGGAAGTTCACCAAGGGCACCATGCACATGGACGGCGCGACGGCCCTGGACTGGATCCGCCAGCGCAAGCAGTTCCCCCAGGGCGACTTCGCCCGGATGCGCCACCAGCAGGAGTTCCTGCGGGCGCTGATGGACAAGGCGGCCAGCACGGGCACGCTGACCAACCCCAAGAAGCTGAACGCGTTCCTACAGTCGGTGACCGCCGCGGTGACCGTCGACAACGACTTCTCCCTCGGCGACATGGCCATCCAGTTCCGCAACCTGCGCGGGGAGAACCTGACCTTCCTCACCAGCCCGAACAGCGGCAGCGACACCATCAACGGGGAGTCGGTGGTGGTCTCCGACCGGGAGAAGGCGCTGGCGATGTACAAGGCGATGTCCGCCGACACGATGGCGGACTGGGTGGCGGCCGACAAGAAGGCGGACGCCGGCAACGGCAACTGAGGCGTCGCCCGACGGGGGCGGGCGGTCACGGCCCGCCCCCGTGTGTCCGACAGATTTCGACGAACGTCATCAGAGGTCATTTCCGGAACGCTTGATCATCGGACGCCAACGGCCATCCGGTCGCATCGATTCGCCCGAACGGATGAATCATGGGGCTAAAGGTCAGGTTGTCTGGGATTTGTGCGTGTGACGACCTCGCCTTGCCGGGAAGCGGTACGTAAAGTGGTCCCGCCCCCCGATCACGCGAGCTGGAGCACGCATGCCGGTTCAGACCAGCCCCCGCCCATCGCCGCCGAGCGCCGACCCCTACCGGGCGTCGGCCGCCGTCCCGTCAACGGGCGGTCGCGGCGGTCGGCCCTCCGCCACGGCCCGCAAGCGCGCCCGACGCAAGGACCCGCTCTGGGCGCGGCTGACCGTGGTCTTCGGCGCGGTGCTGATGCTGACCAGCGGTGTGGCGATCGTCGGCAGCAAGGCGCTGATCAGTCAGGCGACCGGCAACATCGCCCAACGCAACCTGCTCGGCGGGGCGGGCAAGACCGAGGCCGAGGGCGGCGCCAACCTCGACGGCCCGATCGACATGCTGCTGCTCGGCGTGGACGCCCGGGAGCGCTGGGCCGCCGACGACGTCCGCTCGGACAGCATCATCGTGCTGCACATCCCGGCCAGCCACGACCAGGCGTACCTGGTCTCGATCCCCCGGGACACCGAGGCGCAGATCCCGCCGTTCAAGAAGAGCGGGTTCAAGGGCGGCACCGACAAGATCAACGCGGCGTTCCAGGCCGGCGCGCGCAACGGCGGCGGCTGGGAGGGCGGCGCCCAGCTGATGGCCCAGACCATCAAGAACATGACCGGGGTCAGCTTCGACGGGGCCGCGATCATCAACTTCGGTGGCTTCAAGAACGTCATCGACACCCTCGGCACGGTGCGCATCTGCGTCAGCCACGAGGTGAAGTCGCACCACATGATGATGGTCGACGGCAAGCAGATGTGGAACGCCGACGCCAAGAAGACCGGCCGGCCGATGACCCCGGTGGTCTACAAGAAGGGCTGCCGGGAGATGAACGGCCTCCAGGCGCTCGACTACTCGCGGCAGCGCTACGGCCTGCCGAACAGCGACTACGACCGGCAGCAGAACCAGCAGCAGCTGATCAAGGCGATGGCCCGTAAGGCCACCGACAAGGGCATGATGACCAACCCGGTCAAGGTCAACCAGCTGATCAAGGCGGCCGGCAAGGCGTTCATCCTGGACACCGGCGGCGTACCGGTGGCCGACCTGGTCTTCACCATGCGCGGGGTCACCGCCAACGAGCTGACCATGCTGCGGACCAACGGTGGCACGTTCAACGGCAACGCCAACAACCGCGAGGCGCTCAGCCAGCAGACCCTGGACATGTTCCAGGCGATCAAGGAAGACAAGCTCGGCGAGTTCGTGTACGCCAACCCGAGCGTGCTGTCCACCCGGAAGTGACCGGTCGGTAGTCGCGGCGAACCGGCCCGGGAGCCGGTCGGCCCACCGTAGCCTGACGTGAGAGACATTCACGTTGCGGCCACGGGGAGGACGTCACGGCCAGGTCAGCGCGATCCGACCGGGGGCGGGGCACACCGCCTCCCGGCCGGCGCAGGGCACGCTGGCCACGGGCCCTGCTCGGCGTCGGCCTCGCCCTGGTGCTGCTCGCCGGGCTCGCCGTGGTCGGGGTGCGGCTGCTCGCCCACCGCTACGAGCGCACGGTCAGCAAGGAGCAACTGCTCTCCCCCGACGCCCGGCAGGCCCGCACCGAGCTGGACACCGGGCTCAACTACCTGATCGTCGGCTCCGACCGACGCCCCGGCGCGCCCGGCCCGGACCAGCGGTCGGACACCATCCTGATCGTGCACGTACCGCCCGGCCTGCGGCAGGCGTACCTGATTTCCGTCCCCCGGGACCTGCTCGTCGACATCCCCCCCGACGGCGTCGGCTACGCCGGGGGCCAGGACAAGATCAACGCAGCGTACGAGCACGGCGGCGGCGGCGAGGGCGGCACCCGCCTGCTCTCGGCCACCCTGACCCGGCTCACCGGCATCCGCTTCGACGGGGCGGCCCTGGTCGACTTCGCCGGCTTCCGACGCGTCATCGACCTGCTCGGCGGCATCCGGATGTGCGTCGACACCGAGGTCCGCTCGATCCACACCGGCGTCGTCTTCCCGGTCGGCTGCCAGCAGATGGACGGCGCACGGGCGCTTGACTACGCCCGGCAACGCTACGACCTGCCCAACGGCGACTACGACCGGCAACGGCACCAGCAGCAGATGCTGCGCGCGATGATGGACCGCGCCGGCGAGACCCACCTGCGCACCGACCCGGTGCAACTCGACCGGGTGCTGCGGGCCGTCGGCAGCGCGCTCACCGTCGACACCAACGGCGTACCCCTGGACGAGCTGCTGTTCGCCCTGCGGTCGCTGCCCGCCGACGCGCTGCGCGGGGTGCAGCTCCCGTCCTACCCGCAGACCATCGACGGCGTCTCGTACGTGGTGCTCGACAACGGCGGCGGCGGGCTCTTCGAGGCCGTCCGCACCCACCGGCTGCCCGACTGGTCCCGGGCCAACCCGCGCTGGGTCAACCGGCTCTGACCCCCATGCCGTCGACAGGTCGCCACGCCGAGCGCCGACGTGCCCTCGCCGGCACCGAGGATCTAGGCTTTCGACCGTGTTCGGATCCCAGGTTCCCAGTGTCCCCGTGACCGCGATCGACGACGACACCTACCTGCTCGACGTCCGCGAGGACGACGAGTGGGCGGCGGGCCACGCGCCCGGCGCGCACCACGTACCGATGATGGAACTGCCGGCCCGGCTCGCCGAGGTACCCACCGACCGCGACGTCGCGGTGATCTGCCGCTCCGGCGGGCGCTCCGCCCAGGTCGTCGGCTACCTGCTCGGCAACGGCTGGGAGCAGGTCCGCAACGCCGACGGCGGGATGCGGCAGTGGGCGGCCGTCGGCAGGCCGGTCGTCACCGGGGACGGGCAGCCCGGCCAGGTCATCTGAGCGGCGCAGCATGGCTGATCCACTGGTCTTCGCGCACCGGGGCGCGTCGGCGGACCTGCCCGAGCACACCCTGGCGGCCTACCTGCGGGCCCTCGACGAGGGCGCCGACGGGTTGGAGTGCGACGTCCGGCTGACCCGCGACGGGCACCTGGTCTGCGTACACGACCGGCGGTTGAACCGGACCAGCAACGGTCACGGCCTGGTCAGCGCCCGCACCCTGGCCGAGCTGGAGACGCTGGACTTCGGCTCCTGGCATCCCGGCTGCGCCCCGGCCGACGGTGACGAGGCGCTTGACGACACGCACACCCGGCTGCTCACCCTGGACCGGCTGCTGACCGCCGTCCGCGACTCCGGCCGCCCGGTGAAGCTGCTGGTGGAGACCAAACACCCGTCCCGCTACCGGGGGGACGTCGAGCGCCGGCTGGTGACCATGCTGCGCCGGCACGGGCTGGCTGAGCCGGGCCCGGACGACCCGGTGCAGGTCACCGTGATGTCGTTCTCCCCGCTGGCGGTGCGCCGGATGCGTGAACTGGCCCCGGCGCTGCCGACCGTGCTGCTGCTGGAGGTGCTGCCGCGCTGGCTGCGGCTCGGCCGGCTGCCGTTCGGGGCGCGGATCGCCGGGCCGGGCATCGGCCTGGTCCGGGCCCGCCCGGAGCTGGTGCCCACACTGCGCGCCGCCGGCCACCCGGTGTACGTCTGGACGGTCAACGAACCCACCGACCTGGAGCTGGTCCTCGACGCGGGGGTGGACGGGGTGATCACCGACCGGCCCGCGCACACCCTGGCCCGGCTGGGCCGGTGACGCCCGGCTCACACCGGTCCCCGGCCGACGCCGGTGGTTCGGGCCGGCACCGGCTGCCGGAGCCGGGTGACCTGCGGGGGGTGCCCGAACCGCCCGGTACGGGGCAGACTCGGGGCATGCCGGAGCGCCCTGATCTCGCCACCCTCATCGCCGACCACGGCGCGGTGATCGAGATGATCAACTCAGGTGAGGCCGGACTGCCGGTGCTCACCTCGCTGCTCCGGGCGGCCCGCCCCACGCTCGGCGCGGACTGCGTGGCCTTCGTCGAGTTCGCCCCGACCGGCGGCCGGGTGATCGCCGCCAGCGGCTGCGCCGAGTGGAGCGTCGGCCGCCCGCTGCCCGCCTCCGACCCGGCCACCGTCTGCCTGCTCACCGGGCCCCGGGTCCGGCAGGCCCGGCTGGACCACCTCGACGGTCCGCTCGCCGCGGAACTGGTCGGCAACGGCCTGCGCCGCATGATCGTCGCCCGCGCCGAACTCAACGGGCTCACCGTCGGCACCCTGCACGCCCTCTACGCCGACGACGACGAGACCGAGGACCGCGTCCAGCACGCCACCCTCGGCTACCTCGCCTCCTGCATCGCCCACATGTACGGCGACCAGAGCGGCCTGCCGGTGCACGGCGACGGCCCGGTCGTCGCGGCCCTCGCCGACGGCCTGGCCGTGGTCGACCGGGACGGTCGGGTCCGGCTGTGGAACCCGGCCGCCACCCAGGTCACCGGGCGCAGCGCCGGTGACGCGATGAACCGCCCGCTGCCGTTCCCGCTCCCGCCCGCCGGCCAGGTGCTCGACCACCAGCTCCCGGACGGGCGGTGGCTGCGGATCACCACCGGCGAGCTGGTCGGGCCGGGCACACTGCGGGTGATCACCTTCCGCGACATCACCGACCAGCGACGCCGGGAGTCCGACCGGGACCTCTTCGTCGCGGTCACCAGCCACGAGCTGCGCACCCCGGTCACCGTGATCAAGGGATACGCCGACACCCTCACCGACCACTGGGAGTCGCTGACCGACCACGACCGGCGGCAGGCGGCCCGGGTGATCGGTCAACGGGCCAACGAACTGGCCCGGCTGGTCGACCGGCTGCTCACCTCGGCCACCGACGTACGCTCCGACGGCGAGCCGGCCGTCCCGTTCGACCTCGGTGAGGCGCTGCGCGCGGCGGTCCTGGACCTCCCCGGCGACCTGCGCCGACGCCTGTTCCTGCACGCGCCGGCCGACCTGCCCAAGGCCCTCGGGGACCGACGCAGCCTGACCACCGTGCTGACCGAACTGTGCACCAACGCGGGCAAGTGGGCGCCGGCGGACTCCCCGATCGAGGTTTTCGCGTCGGCCGACAACCAGACCGTGTCGTTCCGGGTGACCGACCGGGGGGTGGGCATCCGGCCGGAGCACGTCGAACGCGCCTTCGACAGGTTCTGGCAGGGCGAGTCCGGCGACCGGCGGGCCTATCCGGGTGCCGGACTCGGCCTCTATCTCGTCCGCCGGATCGTTGAACAGCAGAATGGATGGGTATCCCTACGTCCACGCGACGGTGGCGGTACCGTCGCAGAGGTGCGGCTCCCCCGCGGGTGAGCCGCCCGGTGGGCCGGACGACCCACCGCGGGCACGGGCCGAGAAGGAGCCGGAGTGTCGACGGGACGAGCCGAGCGTGCGTGGTGTGTGGTGGTCCCCCACCACGCCACCGGCGCGCGGCTGGCCCGGCACCGGCTCGCCGACGAACTCGCCGACCTGGTGCCCCCACCGCTCCTCGCCGACCTGGTGGCCGTCCTGGCCGAACTGGTCGGCAATGCGGTTAGGCACGCCGACCCGCTGCCCGGCGGGGTGGTCCGGGTGGCCTGGCGGCTGCGCCCGACCCGGACCGGGCCGGGCCTGTCCGTCCGGGTGACCGACGGCGGCGCCGGGGCCGGCCCCCGGATGCGGTCCGCGGGCACGGACGCCGTCGACGGCCGGGGCCTGCACATCGTCGCCGGGCTGGCCAGCCGCTGGGGGGTCGACCGGGACGGTCTGGGGCAGAGCGTCTGGGCCGAGTTCGACCCCGCCGACTGCCGGCCGGACCTGGTCGCCGCCGGCTGACCGGGGCGGGTCCTTCCCCCACCGCCGCCCGCCGGCCTCTAGGCTGTCTCGCCGTGAGCAAGCGTCGAAAGAACCAGCGCGCCGAGACCGCTCCCCGCCGGGAGAAGATCCGGGACGTCTTCGTCCCCCGTCCGTTCGAGGGGCTGGTGGACGAGCCGGAGTGGATCGCCCTGCGCGAACTCGTACCGGCCGCCTCGGCACCGCTGCGGCTCACCCCGGACCTGGTGGAGGAGCACGGCGACCGCCCGGTCGTCCTGGCGACCGTGCTGCCGATGGCCGCCCCGGCGATGACCAAGCCGGACGGTCGGGTGTTCATCGGCCTGCAGCGGCACCAGCAGTCCGGCGACGTCTCCCGGGACCTGGCCGACGCGCTGCTCTGCGCGCTGCGTACCGAGCCGGGCGGGGCGGTGACGGTGCCGCCGCTGCCGGGTCCCGGCCCGCGCCTGCAGGACATCCTGGTGGACGGTCCGCTGGAGATCACGATGCACGACGGCTTCGAGTTCTGGCTCGACCCGGGCGCGGCCGACGACCCGACCGTGCAGGCGTCCCTGGAGCGGGCGAACGCGGCGATCTACCCGACCGTGAAGCTGGCCGCCGCGCGGGCCGCCTACTGGTGCCAGGTGCCGGAGAAGGCACACGTGCGCTGGGTGCTCGGCGACGACGAGGACGCCGCGCTGGACGCGCTCTCCCGGCTCTCCGCCGCCGGTGCGCTCACCCTCGGCGAGGGCACGAAGTTCGCCGGAATGTTCCGGGCGCACGGCCGGCTGGCACCCGTGTGGGACCTGCCGGAGGACGTCCCGGCCGCCGAGTGGGAGGAGCCGGTGGCCACGTTCGCCAAGCGGTACGCCGACGCGCTGGCCGAGAAGGAGCCGTTGGACGCCGCCGGCCGCCGGGCCCGTCAGGGCCTGCTCGGCCGCCAGCTCACCCTCCGCTAGCCCGCCGGCCGGGCCGCCCCGGGTGGGGCGGTTCAGCCGGCCGTCGGGTGCAGCGGCTCGCGGACCAGCGGGCAGGACATGCAGCGGGGGCCGCCCCGGCCGGAGCCCAGCTCCGAACCGGCGATCGGGATGACCTCGATGCCGGCGCGCTCCAGCTGGGCGTTGGTCTCCACGTTGCGTTCGTAGCCGACGCAGAGCCGGGGGGCCAGGGCGAGGGTGTTGTTGCCGTCGTCCCACTGTTCGCGTTCGGCGGTCACCGGGTCCAGGCCGGTGTCGATCACCCGGAGCTGGTCGAGGTCCATCGCGTCGGCCGCCGCGCGCAGGAACGGCGCGGGGCCGTCCACCCGGGGCTCGCCGTCCGGCCCGGCGATCACCGTGTACGCGGACAGCGTGCTGGCCACGTTGGGGTACATCAGCACCGCGTCGACGTCGACCATGGTGCACACGGTGTCGAGGTGCATGGTGGCCCGTTCCTGGGCGATCGGCACCACCAGCATGGTGTGCGCCAGGCCGGCGGCGAAGACCTGTCGGGCCAGTCGTTCGGCACCGGCCGGGGTGGTCCGCTCGCCCACCCCGACGGCGAGCACCCCGGGGGCGAGCAGCAGCACGTCGCCGCCTTCGAGGTGTTCCAGGCCCGGGTGGTAGACGGTCCTGGTGCCGACGAAACGGGGATGGTGCCGGTAGATCGCGTCGGTCAGCGTGGTCTCCCGGCGGCGGGCCGGCATGGCGAGGCTGGTGACCCCGACCCGGTCGCCGATCCACAGTGACGAGTCCCGGGTGAAGAGCAGGTTGGGCAGCGGGTCGATGACGAACTCGTGGCGGTCCATCATCGTCCAGACCAGACCACCGGGACGCTCGGCGCTGATCCGCACCTCCTCGTGGGCGAGGCCGGCGATGAGCACGTCGGCGAGCGCGGCGGGGTCGAGGTAGGTGAGGTGGTCGGCGACCCGGCGGCGCAGGGTGTCGCCGAGCCGGGGCGACGCGAGCACCTGCTCGGTGAGTTCGGTGCGGGCCTCGGCGACGGCGAGCGTCTCGGCGAGCAGGGTGGCGAGGTAGAGCACCTCCACGCCCCGTCCGCGCAGCTCGGCGGCGAAGGCGTCGTGCTCCTCCTGGGCCCGGCCGACCCATGGGATAGCGTCGAAGAGCAACGAGTCGTTGTTGCGGGGGGTGAGGCGGGCAAGTTCCCGGCCCGGTCGGTGCAACAGCACCGTGCCGAGTCGACCGACCTCGCTGTCCACGTAGTGGGTCACCCCCGCAGCGTAGGACAGTGATGAACGATCTTCAGCGGAAGAACTGCGGATGAATATGGCATTCATCCGCACTCATTCCGGCGTTCCAACTTGCCGTACCCCCACAGTGGCGACGTAGGGTAGTGAGAACATAACTTTCGAGGGACCTTTTGCCGGAGGTCGCGATGACTGTCTTTCCCGCTCGTCGAGCCGTACCCACCCGGGCACTGCCGCCCGTGACGGTGCCGCACCCCCGTCCCGACGGGTCCGCGGGTCTCGACCCGGTACGTCCGACCCCACTGGAGTGGGCACGTCGACGTCGGGCCGAGCGGGGCGCCCGCCGGCTGGAGGCCGCCGGTGCGCGGGCGCTCGGTCAGCTCGACCACCTGGGCCCCGCCTGGCACGTCATCGAGTGGCCGCGCACCGACGTCGCCGACGTCCTGCGCGAGCACGGTCAGGACGAACGCGCCGGGTTCCTCGCCATCGGCCCCAGCGGGCTCTTCGCGGTCAGCATCGCCGACCACGGCCGGGCCCGGGTGCTGGTCGCCGGGGACGTGGTGCAGATCAACGGCAAGCGCCCGCCGTACGTGGCCGAGGCCCGGCGGGACGCCAAGCGGGCCAGCAAGGCGCTCACCCAGGCGGTCGGGCTGCCGATCCCGGTGACGCCGGTGCTCACCTTCGTGGGCTCCGGCGTCATCAGCGTCTACGGCCTGCCGAAGGACTGCATGATGGCGACCCACCGGGAGCTCGACCGGCTCCTCGTCGCCGGAGGCAACCGGATCAGCCCGGCCACCGCCGAGAAGCTGTCCCGGGTCGCCCAGGCCCCGCAGACCTGGCACAACGGCACTTACCGTCCCACCGGCGACTACCGGTGGTACGACGAGGGCCGAACGGCCGCTGACAAGCCGGCAGGTCGCCGGTAACGTCACCGGCGACGCCCCGCGGTACCGGTCCCCCCGACATGCCGGTCCGCGCCGTCGCCGGCCGCCCACCAGGGCACATGATCCATCCACCGGCGGCCGGTGGCTCCCGCGCGGTCGGCGACCGTCACGAAGACCGGCTAGCGTGGACAGACCGTCGGTGTACCTAGGAGGCGCGGTGGCCCACGTCGAACTCTCGCTCCCGGACGTGTTCGTGCCGGCGGCGCGGACGCCGACAGGGCCGGGGTGCGACAACGTCGGGAAGTGGTCGGCGAGCGTCTCGCACGCCGAGGAGCCCTGCCTGCTGATCGACGCCGACACCCTCGTGGTGGCCATCTCCGCCGCCGGCTGCGAACTGCTCTGCCTCGGCGCCCCCGAGGACGTGGTCGGCCTGCCGCTGCTCGAAGGGGGGCTGCGGCTGCTCGACTTCACCGCCGCCCGGCACGAGCTGCCCGAGCAGGAGACCGACAAGATCCCCCCGCTGCTCGCCCTGCACTCCGGTCGACTCGCCCGGGGCCTGCTGCGGGTGCAGCCCGCCGGCGACGCCAGCACCTACGCCACCGTCGACGCCGTCTCCACCCCGATGCTCACCGGCGGCTCGGTCACCGGTTCACTCACCTTCTTCTCCCCGATCTGACCGGCACCGCCCCACGCCGGGCCGCCCCGCGTCGGGCGGCCGCGTCGGACGTGGCGCCGGCCTTCACCGGGCGGGCGGTTTTTCCTACGATGGGCTCACCCCACCGGCCACACGACCGGCCCCCTCCCACGGTCCGTGAGGCCGGACCCCGTCGCGACGCCCCCGCGCCCGAAGCCCCCGAGGACCGGCCCGTGCCGCCTGACCCCGCCCACCGTCCCCCGTACCGGCGGCCGGTCGCCGCCCGGATCGCCGTGGCCCTGCTCGCGGTGTCGCCGTTCACCGGCTGCGCCGCCCCGCCCGAACCCCGACTGCCGGCCCCGGTCGCCCCACCCACGCCGGCCGTGACCCTGCCGCCGACGACGCCGCCCCCCGCCCTGCCGGTGACCCCCACCCTGCCGCCGACGTCGACGCTGCCCAGCCCCACCGTCGCGACGGTCGCGGAGGCCTGTGCCGGCCGTCCCTCGGCCGACCGGGTGATCGGGTTGCTCCGCGGGAACGTGCTGCCCCGCGACGTGTCGGTGCGGGCCGTCGACGGGCCGCTGTGCGCCGACGGCTGGCAGTACACCGTGCTGTCGGTCAGCGGGCACGAGGAACTCCAGGCGGTCAGCCGGGGGGAGCCGGGCGCGCTGCGGCTGGTCACCGCCGGTACGGACGTCTGCTCGATCGAGGTGAAGGCCGTCGCGCCGCCCGCCATCCGGACGTTGGCCTGCGACACCGGGACCGGGCTGCCACCGGGTGCGTAGGCTGGGCGGCATGCCCGGAACACCGCCGACCCGCTACGTCTACCTGGGCCCCGAGGGCACCTTCGCCGAGCAGGCGTTGCGCACCGTCCCGGCCGCCGAGCGCGGCAGTCGTACGCCCGCCCGCAGCGTCGGTGAGGCGCTGGAGAGCGTACGGGCCGGTGAGGCGGACGCGGCGCTGGTGCCGATGGAGAACTCGATCGGCGGTGCGGTCGGGGTGACCCTGGACGAGCTGGCCGAGGGGGACCCGCTGGTGATCACCCGCGAGGTGATCCTGCCGGTGGAGTTCGTGCTCGGCGCCCGCCCCGGCACCGACCTGGTCGGGGTACGCAGCGTGGCCGCCCACCCGCAGGCGTCCACCCAGTGCCGCAACTGGCTGCGCGCGCACCTGCCCGACGCCACCGTGATCGACGTGCTGTCCAACGGCGCGGCGGCGGCCGGCGCGGCCGGCGGCGAGTACGACGCGGCGATCTGCGCCCCGATCGGGGCGGCCCGGCACCGGCTGACCCTGCTCGCCGACAAGATCGCCGATCACCCGGACGCGGTGACCCGGTTCGCCCTGCTGTCCCGCCCCGGCCCGCCCCCGCCGCCCACCGGCGACGACGTCACGTCGCTTGCCGTCTCCATCGCCCACGACCGGGTGGGCGCGTTGCTGTCGGTGCTGATGGAGCTGGCCGTGCGGGGGGTCAACCTGACCCGGATCGAGTCCCGCCCCACCGGGGAGGCGCTGGGCCGGTACGTCTTCTTCCTCGACTGCACCGGTCACGTGGCCGACGCCCGGCTCGGTGAGGCGTTGCAGGGGCTGCGGCGGGTCTGTGCCGAGGTGCGGTTCCTCGGGTCGTACCCCCGGCACCGGTGGGCCGACGCGGCGGGTGACCGGCCGGTCCCCGCGCCGGCCGGGCTCTCGGACACCGACTACACCGACGCGGCGGCCTGGCTGGCCCGACTGCGCGCCGGCGAGCTGAGCTGAGCCCGCGCGACCGGGGCCCCGGCGGCGGCGCGGCACCGGGTGCGGACCGCACCGCTCCGGCCGCGCAGACGACCGTGGGGCGGTCCCGGCCGGGACCGCCCCACGTCGCGAAGATCAGCTGAGCAGGCCGCCGAGCAGGCCCTGTTGCTGCTGCTGGCCGCCGCGGCCCTGGACCGGCGGCTCCTCGGACGGCTGGACCACGACGAAGCCCTGGCCGGCGAAGCTCATGGTGAACGCCTCACCGGTGCTGCGGCCGAGCAGGGTGCCCAGGCCGAGCTGCTCGGCGCGGTGGTAGCCGGTCTGGAGGTTGGCCGACCAGCACACCGCCGCCTGCGGGTCGACGTAGGTGGGCGCGTCGACGTTGAGCACGACCGGGGTGCCCTTGGTGGTGATGGCGATCCGGCCGTAGCCGCTGAACACGCAGTTGAACAGGCCCGACGAGGCCATTCCCGCGCCGCCGACCATCTTGATGTCGTACGACAGGGTGGAGTCGAAGGCCAGCACGCTGGACCCGTTGATCGACAGCGCGTCGCCCGGCTCCAGGTCGATGATGTGCACGTCCTTGGCCAGCTCGGCCAGGAACACGTCGCCGTGGCCGCTGAGCTTCATCAGCGGCACGCCCTCGCCGGTGAGCCGCTGCTTGATGAACTTGCCGATGCCGCCCGAGCCCAACGCCTGGAACTGCACCTGCCCCTGGTAGGCGACCATCGACCCGACCCGGGCCATCGCCTCACCGTTGAGTTCGATCTTCAACATCTTGGAGTTCTGCAGCCGCATGCCGGGCTGGGCGGACTCCTTCTCCAGGTTCTCCGCGGAGAACAGCGCGCTGCGCATTGGGTCTTCCTCCTGATTGGGGGTGTGCTCACCACACGGTAGGCAGCCCCCGCAACCCGTTGCATCGGCCGAGCGGCGGGCAAGCCCGGCTCCGCGCACGGAACCGGTCAGGTGCGCGCAGACGACCGGCCGGACGCGGCAAGTGGCGGGCTCAGCCCCAGCCCAACGCGTGCAACCGCTCGTCGTCGATGCCGAAGTGGTGGGCGATCTCGTGCACCACGGTCACCGCCACCTCGTCGACCACGTCGTCCTCGGTGGCGCAGATCCGCAGGATCGGCCGGCGGTAGATGAAGATCCGGTCGGGCAGCACACCCGAGTAGTTCCAGCCTCGTTCGGTGAGCGCGTGCCCCTCGTAGAGGCCGAGCAGGTCCTCCCCGGGCGGCGGGTCGTCCTCGACCAGGATGACCACGTTGCTCATCAACCGGAGCAGTTCCTCGGGCACCTCGTCGAGGGCCTCGCCGACCAGCTCCTCGAAGCGTTCACGGCTCATCTCCACGGGCACCTCACCCATTGTGCCCGACCGGCCGGCCGCCCACCGGTCCCGTAGCGCACCGCCGGTACCCCGTCCGCGGGCGGGCCCCGGGGCGGGCGCGGGCGGGGCGGGTAAAGGGGGGGGGGGGGGGTGGGTTTTAT
>NZ_JBMDWU010000156.1:0-18907 GCF_048594385.1 Micromonospora sp.
GGGCTGTCCGGCCCGACCGAGGAGGACGTCGTCGTCGCCAGGTGGCGACGTCCCCAAGGTGCGTACACCAGGCGGCCCGTCCGGGGCACAACACCCGGGTGGCCCGTGAGTGTCCAGGAGGACAACGCCGTATGGCCAAGATGATCGCGTTCGACGAAGAGGCTCGCCGCGGCCTCGAGCGGGGCATGAACCAGCTCGCCGACGCCGTGAAGGTGACCCTCGGCCCCAAGGGCCGCAACGTGGTGCTCGAGAAGAAGTGGGGTGCCCCCACCATCACCAACGATGGTGTGAGCATCGCCAAGGAGATCGAGCTCGAGGACCCGTACGAGAAGATCGGCGCCGAGCTGGTCAAGGAGGTCGCCAAGAAGACCGACGACGTCGCCGGTGACGGCACGACGACGGCGACCGTCCTGGCCCAGGCCCTGGTGCGCGAGGGTCTGCGCAACGTGGCCGCCGGTGCCAACCCGATGGCCCTGAAGCGGGGCATCGAGGCCGCCGTGGCCAGCGTCTCGGAGGAGCTGTCCAAGCTCGCCAAGGACGTCGAGACCAAGGAGCAGATCGCCTCCACCGCCTCCATCTCCGCCGGTGACAGCACCGTCGGCGAGATCATCGCCGAGGCGATGGACAAGGTCGGCAAGGAAGGCGTCATCACCGTCGAGGAGAGCAACACCTTCGGGCTGGAGCTGGAGCTCACCGAGGGCATGCGCTTCGACAAGGGCTACATCTCCGCGTACTTCATGACCGACCCGGAGCGTATGGAGGCCGTCTTCGACGACCCGTACCTCCTGATCGTCAACAGCAAGATCTCCTCGGTGAAGGACCTGCTCCCGATCCTGGAGAAGGTCATGCAGTCGGGCAAGCCGCTGCTGATCATCGCCGAGGACCTGGAGGGCGAGGCCCTCGCCACTCTGGTCGTCAACAAGGTCCGGGGCACCTTCAAGTCCGTCGCCGTCAAGGCGCCGGGCTTCGGTGACCGCCGCAAGGCCATGCTGACCGACATCGCCATCCTCACCGGTGGCCAGGTCATCAGCGAGGAGGTCGGCCTCAAGCTCGACGCCGTCAGCCTCGACATGCTGGGCCGCGCCCGCAAGGTCGTGGTGACCAAGGACGAGACCACCATCGTCGACGGTGCCGGCGACGCCGACCAGATCCAGGGCCGGGTCAACCAGATCCGGGCCGAGATCGACAAGAGCGACTCCGACTACGACCGTGAGAAGCTGCAGGAGCGGCTGGCCAAGCTGGCCGGCGGCGTCGCGGTGATCAAGGTCGGCGCGGCCACCGAGGTCGAGCTGAAGGAGCGCAAGCACCGCATCGAGGACGCCGTCCGCAACGCGAAGGCCGCCGTCGAGGAGGGCATCGTCCCGGGTGGTGGCGTCGCGCTGGTGCAGGCCGGCAAGACCGCCTTCGACAAGCTGGACCTGACCGGCGACGAGGCCACCGGCGCGCAGATCGTCAAGATCGCGCTGGACGCCCCGCTGCGGCAGATCGCCGTCAACGCCGGCCTGGAGGGTGGCGTGGTCGTCGAGCGCGTCCGCAACCTGGACGCCGGGCACGGCCTCAACGCCGCCAGCGGTGAGTACGTCGACCTGCTGGCCGCGGGCATCATCGACCCGGCCAAGGTGACCCGGTCGGCGCTGCAGAACGCCGCGTCGATCGCGGCGCTCTTCCTCACCACCGAGGCCGTCGTGGCGGACAAGCCGGAGAAGACCCCGGCCGCCCCGGCTGGCCCGGGTGGCGGGGACATGGACTTCTGAGTCCAGCTCCAACACCGGACGGGGCGGGCCGCGCGAGCGGTCCGCCCCGTTCCGTGTTCGTGGCCCGTGCTCACCCGGGCCGGCTCACCCCGGCGACGGGGAGCGGTCAGCGGCGGGCCGCCCGCACCGCCGCGTACGCGTCGACCAGCCCGGCCCCGCTCGACGCTGTCACCGGGCCGCAGCTGAGGTCGGCGGGCCCGGCCGGTTGAGCCGTGTCCCGCAGGATGCTCCGGGTCCGGGCCAGGTCGCCGACCAGCGTCGGATTCGCCGACCACATCAGCGCCACCACACCCGCCA
Source organism: Micromonospora sp. (assembly GCF_048594385.1). Taxonomy (NCBI): domain Bacteria; kingdom Bacillati; phylum Actinomycetota; class Actinomycetes; order Micromonosporales; family Micromonosporaceae; genus Micromonospora; species Micromonospora sp. The sequence goes on from NZ_JBMDWU010000156.1 coordinate 2,052, forward strand.
CCTGCGGGGTGGCCATCGAGGTGCCGTCCAGCGTGGCGTAACCGCCGCCGGGCATCGCGGAGGTGATCCCCTCCCCCGGGGCGACCAGATCCGGCTTGACCACCCCACCCGCGACGGGACCCCGGCTGGAGAATTCGGCGACCACCCGGTCCCGGTTCACCGCCCCCACCGTCAGCACGTCCGCGTACGGGGCCGGCGGGTCGACGATCGACCGGCAGTCCGGGCCGGTGTTCCCGGCGGCGGCCACCACCAGGATGCCCGCCGCCTCCAGGGCGGCGGTCGCCGGACGTAACGCCCCCGGGTCACAGCCCTCCACCGGTGGGCACCCCCACGAGTTGGTCAGCACGTCCGGGGCACGCGCCGGGCGTCCGTCGGTGAACGGGTCGCCACCGGCCGGGAACGGGGCCAGCATGAACTGGAGACAGTCCAGGTAGTGCGCCGGGCTGCCCAGGTTGCGATCGAGGTTGACGCAGCCCACCCACTGCGCACCGGGAGCCACCCCGATGCCGTCCCGCCCCACGGCGCTGCCCGCGGTGTGGGTGCCGTGGCCGCCGGAGTCGGCGGGGGAGCGGGTGTGGTTCCACGGGTCGTACCAGGAGTCGTCGCCGCCCCGGAAGCCGGCGGCCAACGCCGGGTGGGTGCCGTCGACCCCGGAGTCCGAGCTGCCGATCACCACGCCGGTGCCGGTGACGGACAGCTCCGACCAGACCCGGTCGGCCCGGATCATCCGCAGGTTCCACTCCGGCCCGGTCGGTGCGGGCTGGTCGCCCCGGCTGGCCGGGGCCGGTGCGGGCAACGGGCGGAGCCGCTGACTGACCAGCACCCGGGCCACCTCGGGCCGACCGGAGAGCCAGGCCCGCACCGCCGGCCCGCCGTCGGTCTCGATCGCGTTGACCAGGTAGTACGGCGTCGGGTCGAGGCCCAGCCGGCTCAGGTCCCGGCGCAGCCCGCCCTGGGTGCGTTCGGCGGTGGCGACGAGCCGGCGGTAGACCTCGGCGGTCCGCGCCTCCCGGCCCGCCCGACCTGGCGTACCGGCGGGGATGCCGGAGAGGTCGGCCTGCTCGCGGAGCACCACCAGCAGCCGCTCGCCGTACAGGCCGGGCTGGCCGGCGGCCACGTCGACCACCCCGACGGTGAGCAGCAGGACGGCCGCGCCCGACGCGGCGACCAGCCGGCGCGGCGCGCGCCCGCGTGGCCGGGCGAGCAGCACCCCGTACCCGATGGCCAGCAGGAGCGCGACGGCGAACCCGACGCCCGAGGCGACCGCGACCCAGTACGGGACGTCGCGGGTGGTGGCCAGCAGGACCGAGATCTCCTCCGGGTCGGTGAGCGCCAGCGGGCCGAACACCGCCAGGCCGACCAGCCAGCGCACCGGCGCGGCACCGGCGGGCCGGCCGACCCGCCGGGCCGCCACCTGGCACGCACCCAGCGCGAACCCGACGGGCGGGACGAAGAGCAGCGCGGGAAGCTGCACGCCGGAGTGGCCGGTGCCTGCGCCGACCAGCAGCAGGACCACCCCGGCGACCAGGCCGCCGACCAGCACGGTACGGGCGGCCCGGGGTGGCCCGTCGCCGGTGAAGGGGGCCCAGAACCGGTCGTCGAGCAGCGCCCCGGCCAGCAGGCCGACCGCCGTCGCGGCGAGCGCGGCGAGCACCGTCTCCAGCAGGCCGCCCAGCGCGCCGAACCGGACCCACGGCAGCAGCAGCGCCAGCCCGGCGGCGATCGCCAGCAGGGTGACCGCCTGCGGCCGGCCGACCCCGCCACCCGGTCCGCGACCGTGGTCGGTCTGCTGGCTGCGCTGCCGGCCCTGGTCGGCGGGTGTGGCGGGCCCGTGCGTGGGGTCGGTGCCCTCGGGGGCGGTGGTCGGGGCGGGCGTGGCGGCGGCCGGCTGGGCGAGGGTGGGGGTGGGCAGCCGGGTGGCCAGCAGCGCGAGCAGGGTCGCCGTCGCGGCCAGCGCGGCCAGGTACGCCTCGTGGTGGACCTGCGGCAGTGCCCGTAGCGACCCGAGGGCGACCAGGGCGAGCGCGGCGGCGAGCCAGGCCCGGCCGGTGACCCGGACCCGGGGGGAGCGGGGGAGCAGGGCCAGCAGCAGCGCGGGCAGGCCGACCAGCAGGGCGGTGGCCAGGCTGAGGGCGGGCCAGAGCCACGCCTGCCGGTCCCATCCCGCGGCGACCTGCAACTGCTCGACCGACCAGCCGACCGCCTGGAGCAGCACGGCGAGGGTGACCGTCCAGCCGCCGGCGAGGGCGGCGGCCACCACCGGCCACGGGCTCGACGGACGGGCGGCGGCGCTCGGCGGGAAGCCGTAGCCCGGCGGAGGTGGTGTGTCGGCCAACATCCGGAAACAGTACGACGTACGTCGCCGTCCGTCGGCGGTGCCGGTCCGACGACGGTCCCCGCCCGTCGGCGGTGGACCCGGGGCGCGGACCTGCGCGGTCCCCGCCCTCGCGCGGCTCGGCTCCGCCCTGTCCGCCTCGGCGTCCACCTCCCGTGTTCCGTCGTTCTCCCCGGTCGCCGGCTCCGTCCCGTGGTCACGGAAAGTGACGGAGGGTGGGGGTGTGGACCTTCACCTCCGGATCCTTTGCTCTGCTGCCCTGGACGCACCGATCACTGAACGTGCGCGTCGCGTAGAGAGCAGCAGAGCAAAGGGGCCGAGGGAGGGAGGTGGGGGGTGGGTGGGGAATGCGGTGATCGGGCTGGTCGTGGCGGTGGAGGGTGGTGTGGGAGGCGGAGGGGGCCGGCGTGAGGCCGGCTACGGAGAGTCGTCGAGCCGATCCGGGCGTGTGTTGCTCAGCGTCACCGGGTGGACGGTGGGGAATCCGGCCGCTTCCGGGCCTGCTGCGGGTGGGACCTGGCGGGTTACGGTGGACGGGTGCGTGACCCCAATGTGACCCGATCCGCCGCCGGTCAACTCTCCCCGCAGCGCCGCGCCGCGGATCTGCGCCGGCTGCGGGCCGAGCGGTTCGACGTGCTGGTCATCGGAGGCGGGGCGACCGGGGCCGGTGCCGCGCTCGACGCCGCCTCGCGGGGGCTCAAGGTCGCCCTGGTCGAGGCCCGCGACTTCGCCGCCGGCACCTCCAGCCGGTCCAGCAAGCTGATCCACGGCGGCCTGCGCTACCTGGAGCAGTTGGAGTTCCACCTGGTCCACGAGGCGCTGACCGAGCGCGGGCTGCTCGCCACCCGGCTCGCCCCGCACCTGGTCCGGCCGGTCCCGTTCCTGATCCCGCTCCCCGCCGGGCGGGGGCTGCGCGACCTGCCGGCCCGGCTGTTCCGCCGCTCCTACTACGGGGCCGGCGTGGCCGCCTACGACGCCTTCGCCGGGCTGTTCGGCACCGGCCGGGGGATGCCGCTGCACCGGCACCTGACCCGGGAGGGCGCCCGCCGGGTCTTCCCCAGCCTGCGGGCCGACGCGTTGGCCGGGGCCATCCGCTACTACGACGGGCAGGTCGACGACGCCCGGCTGGTGGTGACCCTCGCCCGCACCGCCGCCAGCCTCGGCGCGACCGTGGTGAGCAGCGCCCGTGCCGTCGGCCTGGTGCGGCAGGCCCGGGAGGTCACCGGGGTCCGGGTCCGCGACCTGGAGGCGCCCCCCGGCTCCCCGGACGCCGAGTTCGAGGTACGCGCCCGTACCGTCATCGCCGCCACCGGCGTGTGGAGCGACGACATGTCCCGGATGCTCAACGACGTCGGGCTGCGCCCCGGCGTGCGGGTCCGGGCCTCCAAGGGGGTGCACCTGGTGGTGCCCCGCTCGGCGATCACCGGCGAGACCGGGCTGATCGTGCGCACCGCGACCAGTGTGCTGTTCGTCATCCCCTGGGGCGGGCACTGGATCATCGGCACCACCGACACCGACTGGCGGCTCGACCGCTCCCATCCGGCCGCCTCCGCCCGCGACATCCAGTACCTGCTCGACCAGGTCAACCTGGTCCTGGACCGGCCGCTGTCCAGCGCCGACATCGAGGGCGTCTACGCCGGGCTGCGTCCGCTGCTGGCCGGCGAGGCCGACTCCACCTCCAAGCTCTCCCGGGAACACGCCGTCTTCGAGCCGATGCTCGGGCTGCTGCTGGTGGCCGGCGGCAAGTACACGACCTACCGGGTGATGGCCGCCGACGTCGTCGACCGGGCCGCCCACCGGCTCGGCGGCGTACGTCCCTCGCGCACCGCCGACCTGCCGCTGCTCGGCGCCGACGGGTACGCCTCGCTGTGGCGGGACCGGGCCGACCTGGCCCGCCGGCACGGGGTGCCCGTCGGCGTGGTCGAACACCTGCTGGAGCGGTACGGCACGCTCACCCTGGAGGTGCTGGCGCTGATCGCCGCCGACCCGCTGCTCGCCTCACCGCTGGCCGGTGCACCGGAATACCTGGCCGCCGAGGTGACCTACGCCACCCGCTCCGAGGGGGCGCCGCACCTGGAGGACGTGCTGACCCGGCGTACCCGGATCTCCTTCGAGACGGCCCACCGGGGCCTCGACTCGGCCGGGCACACGGCGGAGCTGATGGGGGCGGTGCTCGGCTGGGACACGGCCACCCGGGAGCGGGAGATCGCGCACTACCGCGCCCGGGTCGAGGCCGAGCGGGAGTCGCAGCTCATGCCGGACGACGCGACCGCCGACGCGGCCCGCCTCGGTGCCCCCGACGTCCGGGGTTTCGCCGCCGACCGGGGTGTCGACGGTGTCGAGGACGGCCCGCTGCACCTGCCGACCTCCTCCCGCTGACCGGCCCCGGGGCCGGTTCCACCAGGCGGTGCGGGGCCGGTCGGCCGGTTCCGGACGGCACCGGGGTGGGATAGGTTCCGGCCCGTGGTTCCCCCTCAGTGGTCACGCGCGCTCCTCGTCCCCGCCGTCATGACGGTCACCCTGACCGGCTGCGCGATGGTCGACCGGGAGGGCGGGTCCACAGCGGAGGGCCGGGGCGCGACGACAGCGCCGGGGGCTACCCGGGTCAGCCTGATGCAGAAACTCGGCGAGGACGGTCCACTGCGCTCGCTGACCGTCGAGCCGGACGGCCGGTGGGAGTGCGCCGACTGTGCCGGTGACGGGGTCACCTCGGCCGGTTCCCTGGACCCGGAGCAGGTCCAGCGGTTGCACCGGCTGCTGGCCGACCCGCGGCTGGCCCAGGAGACCGACCAGGCCCGCCGGTACCGGGCGACCTGCATCGACGCGTTGACGTCCAGCCTGCTCACCACGGCCGGCCTGATCACCTCGCAGGACTGCCCGGGTGAGGAACGACCGGCGGTGGCCGGCGAGATCCTGCTCCTGCTGACCCAGGCGACCCCGGCCGAGCCGACCCGCTGAGCCTTCCCGACCCGCTCAGCCTTCCCGACCCGCTGAGCCTTCCCGGCCCGCTCAGAACACCTTGCCCGGGTTGAACAGCCCGGCCGGGTCGAGCGCCGCCTTGATCGCCTGGTGCACCCGGACGCCGACCGGTCCGATCTCCCGGGCCAGCCAGTCCCGCTTGAGCAGCCCGACGCCGTGCTCGCCGGTGCAGGTGCCACCGAGTTCCAGCCCGAGCCGGATGATCTCGTCGAAGGCCCGTCGGCCCCGTTCCAGGCTCGCCGGGTCGGCCCGGTCCACCACGATGTTCGGGTGCAGGTTGCCGTCACCGGCGTGGCCGACCACCCCGATCGGCACCCCGCACTCGGTGGCGATCCGGGCCACCCCGTCCAGCAGCGTCGCGAGCGCCCCCCGGGGCACCGCCACGTCGTCGATGATCAGGCCGCCGTTGCCGTCCGGGTAGGTGTCGACGGCGAACTTCTCCATCGCCGGGTGGGCCAGCCGGCGGGCCTGCAGCAGCGCCGCCGCCTCCACCGCGTCGGTCGCCGCGTACACCTCCTGCGCGCCGGCCGCCGCGCAGACCTCGGCGATCCGGGCCAGGTCGTCCGCCGCCCGGGGGCCGGTGTCGGCGGCGGCGAGCAGCAGCGCCTGCGCGTCGGTCCGCAACCCCATCGGCCGGTACGCCTCGATCGCCCGCAGGTGCGTCCGGTCCAGCAGCTCCAGCAGGCTCGGGGTGAGCCCCCGCGCGGCGATCCCGGCCACCGCCGTACCCGCCCCGGAGGTCGAGCCGAAGACCGCCACCATGGTCAGCGACTCCTCCGGCGCGGGCCGCAGCGCCACGGTGACCTCGGTGATCACGCCGAGGGTGCCCTCCGCGCCGACGAAGAGCCGGGTCAGGTCGTACCCGGCCACGCCCTTGGCGGTACGCCGGCCGGTGCGCAGCACCTCACCGGAGGCCAGCACCACCTCCAGCCCGAGGACGTACTCGGTGGTCACCCCGTACTTGACGCAGCACATCCCCCCGGCGTTGGTGGAGACGTTGCCGCCGATGGTGGAGGACTCCCAGGACCCCGGGTCGGGCGGGTAGTACAGGCCCTGTTCCCGGACGGCGCGGGCCAGCGTGGCGTTCACCACGCCCGGCTGCACCACGGCGATCCGGGCCACCGGGTCGATCTCCCGGATCGCGGTCATCGCGACGGTGCTCACCACCACCGCGCCGTCCACCGCGTTCGCCGCACCGGCCAGGCCGGTCCGCGCCCCCTGCGGCACCACGGGTACGCCGTGCCGGGCCGCCGCCCGGACCACCGCCACCACCTGTGCGGTGTCCCGGGGGCGGACGACCACCAGCGGCGTGCCGGCGGCGCAGAGGTCCGCCTCGTCGCGCCGGTGCAGCCGGAGCAGGTCCGGGTCGGTGAGGACGGCCTCGTCGCCAAGGGCCGCCCGCAGGTCGTCGAGGAGGGGGGAGCCAGCCATGCGGCCGAGGCTAACCGGCGGCTAGATTGGCCGCCATGCTGTACCTGGACCGGCCCGCCTGGCCGTGGCGCGGTCGGCTCTGGTCGCACCTGATCAGCGACGTCTCCCCGGCCGAGCTGCACGTGTTCGCCGAGACGCTGGGGGTGCCCCGGCGCGGGTTCGACCGGGACCACTACGACATCCCCGCCGACCGGTTCGCCGTGGCGGTGTGGCTCGGTGCCCGGGTGGTGCCCAGCCGGGAGATCGTCCGCCTGCTGTACGCCTCCGGCCTGCGCCGCCCCAAACACCTCAACCCGGGGCGCCGGTGACGCCGGACGGTGGATCAGCGTAGAGACGCCAGCTCGCGGCGGAGGTTGGCGCGGGCCGGTTCCTCCCACCGGGCGGCCAGCGGGGGCAGCCGGAACAGGGCGGGCAGGGCGAGCAGCCCGTCGAGGACCCGCGCCCGGCCGGTACGGAAGTCCGCCTCGGGCACGTGTGCGTACTCGGCGCGGATCGCGGCGGCGTACCCGTCGTACACCTCGGGGGGCGTGGCCAGGACGGCCAGGTCGGCGTCGCAGAGCAGCGCGCCGTCGCGGTCGCCCGGGGTGACCAGGTGCCCGGCGGTGAGCAGCACCAGCCGGCGGACCCCGGCCACCGTGGCGGCCGGCACCCCCAGCCCGGTGAGCAGGGTGCCGGCCAGCTCCGCGCTGGCCCGTTCGTTGGCGTCGGCGGCGGCGCGCGGGTCGTAGACGGCGTCGTGCGTCCACGCGGCGAGCGCGACCCGTTCCGGCCGGTCCGCCAGGTCGGCGTGCCGGTCGACCACGTCCAGCACCGCCCGCAGGTGGTGCGCCGTGTGGTAGCGCCGGTGCGGTTCCCGCCAGCGGGTCAGCAGGTCGGCCCCGGCGGCGGTCAGCGCCGGCCCGTCGCCGGCCCCGGCGGCGCGCGCCCCCGCCACCCACCTGTCGATCAGCTCGGTCACCCGGACGATTGTGCCGCAGGGATGAACCGGTGCGACGTGGGTAGTCCCCGCCATGGCGCTGGCCCGGGACCGACAACCGTCGCTGCTGCGTCGGGCCGGGCTGCGGGACGCCGGGAACGACGTCGACACCGCGCGGATCGCCGGCGCCATGGCCTACCTGCGCACCCGGGGCCGGGCCACCCTGCACGACCGGCTGCACCAGGTGCACCTGGCTCTGGGCCTGGCCGTACAGGCGGGCCTGGCCGCCGCGCTGGCCTGGATCGTGTCGCACCACCTGCTGGGCAACCCGCAACCGGTGTTCGCGCCGATCTCGGCGGTCGGCACCCTGGCGGCCTCGGTGGGCCAGCGGCTGCGCCGGACGGTGGAGCTGATCGTCGGGGTGGCGGTCGGGGTGTTCCTCGGCGACGTGCTGATCTACTTCCTCGGCACCGGGGGCTGGCAGCTCGGGTTGGTGGTGACCGCGGCGATCGTGCTCACCACCTTCTTCGGGGCCAGTGTCGCGGTGGTGATCCAGGCCGCCGCGACGGCCGTGCTGATCGTCACGCTGAGCCCGTCCACCGAGGATCTGGAGCTGCCCCGGTTCGTCGACGCGTTCGTCGGCGGTGGCATCGCGTTGCTGGTCACCGCGCTCCTGCTGCCGCTCAACCCGCTCCGGGTGATCAACCGGGCGGCCCGGCCGGCGCTGGACCTGCTCGCCGACCAGCTCGACGTCTGTGCCCAGGCGTTGCGCGACCGGGACCGGGGAGCCGCCCAACGGGCACTGGACCGGCTCCGCGAGAACAAGGAGGAGCTGGCCACCTTCACCGAGGCCATCGAGGGGGCCAAGGAGACCAGCACACTCTCCCCGGCCCGCTGGCACCGGCGCAGCGAACTGACCCACTACGCCGAGGCGGCCGAGCCGATCGACCGGGCGATGCGCAACAGCGGCACCCTGATCCGGCGATCGGTCACCATGATCGAGGACGACGAGCCGGTACCCGACCCGATGCCGGACGCGGTGGTCCACCTGGCCGAGTCGGTCCGCCTGCTGCGGCACGAGTTCGCCGTCGGGGACGAGCCGGAGCGGGCCCGGGAACGGTCACTGCGCGCGGTCAGCGAGGCCGGCCGGGCGTACGACCAGGGGGTCGGGTTCTCCGGCAGCGTGGTGATCGCCCAGGTGCGTACCACCGCCAGTGATCTGCTGGTCGCCTCGGGGATCGAGCAGGAGGACGCCAACCGGTTGATCCGGCAGGCGTTCGGCGACAGGGAGAAACCGGGCGGTAGTCCGGCCGAGCGGCAAGCCGCCCCGAAACCCCCGACCGCGCCGCCGCTGGGCTGACCCGGCCCCGGACCGGGCCGCCCCCGACCGGGCCGGTCCACCGGGCACCGGGAGAGCCCGGCCGAACGGGCCGGGGATGACTACGCTGATCCACATGGCCGACACCCCGCCCGGCGGGCCCCCGCCGCCGCCCGCGCCCGCCGTACCGTCGCCGGACGCCGCCGCGCCCCGGATGCCGCTGCGCCGGCTCGGCTGGCGGCGGGTCCTGGTGCTGGCCGGGGTGGTGCTGCTGATCGCGGCCTGCGCGGTCTACATGCTCTACACGCTCGGCTCCAACCTGGGTCTGGACGCGCTGCTGGTCGGGGTGACCGCGGCGATCCTGCCGGTGCCCGTCCTGGTGGCCTGCTTCCTCTGGCTCGACCGGTACGAACCCGAACCGCTGAAGTACCTGATCTTCTGCTTCGCCTGGGGCGCGTTCGTCTCGACCGCCGCGTCGCTGACCGTCAACAACAGCTTCGCCGCCCTGTTCAAGGACTGGGGGGTGTCGTCGTCGCTGACCGGGGTGCTGGTGGCCCCGTTCATCGAGGAGCTGACCAAGGCGCTCGGCCCGATCCTGCTGCTGATCTTCCGCCGCCGGGAGTGGTCCGGGATCACCGACGGCCTGGTCTACTGCGGGCTGTCCGCCGTCGGGTTCGCCATGGTGGAGAACATCCTCTACCTGGGTGGCCTCGGGTACGCCTCGGGCGTCGACCAGTGGGGGCCGGCCACCGGCGTACGCAACGTCATCGTCATCTTCATCTCGCGGATCCTCTTCTTCGGCTTCGCCCACCCGCTGTTCACCTCGATGACCGGGGTGGGGCTGGGCATCGCCGCCCGCACCGCCGACCGGCGGGTACGGGTGCTCGCCCCGATCGCCGGCCTGCTGCTGGCGATGATGCTGCACGGCACCTGGAACCTGATCCCGACGCTGGTCCAGGCCACCGGCCAGGCGGTGATCTTCTTCTACGGGATGGTCGCGGTGATGGTGCCGATCTTCTTCGGCATGGTCGGTTTCGCGGTCTGGCTGCGCGCCTGGGAGGGGCGGCTCACCGAGCGGACCCTGCCCGACTACGTGCGGGCGGGCTGGTTGAGCCCGCCCGAGGTGGCCGCCCTGGGCAGCCTGGGCCGCCGGCACGCCGCCCGCACCTGGGCGCGGCGGGTCGGTGGGGACGCCGGCCTGCGCGCGATGCGCGGCTACCAGTTCGCCGCGACCCGGCTGGCGCTGCTGCGCGACGGGATGCGGCGCGGCCTGGACCGCAAGCCGGCGGAGCGGGAGAACACCCTGCGGGAGGAACGGCAGCTGCTGGAGACGATCGCGGCGTACCGGTCGTTCTTCGTCGGCCGGGACCCGCAGACGCCGGTGGGGGTCTGGGACGGGCAGCGCTACCACCTGCGGTTCCCCGACGGCACGCAGCGGGTCGTCGACGCCCCGGACTCTCCGGTGGTGCCGATCCCGGTGGTGCTGGCCCCGCCGCCGCCCCCGGCCTACCCGGCCGGCTACGGCCCGCCCGGCTGGTACGGTCCCCGCCCGGCCGCCCCGTGGCCGCCCGGCCGGTACTGACCGGCCCCGGGCGGGTCAGGCCTGGCGGCGGGCGGGGTCAGGTCATCAGGGTGGTGAGGAAGTCGCCGAGGCCCTGGGCCATCGCCATCAGGGCCGCCCCGATCCCCTTGAACATCTGGGCCGCCCCGTCCGGGCGGAACGCCATGAAGTAGATCAGGAAGGCGACGCTGCCCCAGAGCAGCACCTTCTTCACGAGTACCGGCATCGTCCCTCCCCAGGGCACCTGGACGTGCCTGGCTTCCCGCCGGGAAGCGGGACAAACCGGTAGACCACCCGGGACGGCTCCCGAGGGCCGGGGAGAAACCGGACCTACAGGTAGAGGCCGGTGCTGCCGGTGGACTCGCTCTCCACCCGTTCGGCGGCGACGGCGTGCACGTCCCGCTCGCGCAGCAGGACGTACCCCCGGCCGTGCAGTTCGACCTCGGAGCGGTCGTCCGGGTCGAAGAGCACCCGGTCGCCGGCCACCACGGCGCGTACGTGCGGACCCACGCCCACGGCGGTGGCCCAGGCCAACCGCTTGCCGACGGCGGCGGTGGCCGGGATGACGATGCCTGCGGTGGAGCGGCGTTCGCCCTCGCTGCCGTCCACCTTCACCAGCACCCGGTCGTGCAGCAGGCGGATCGGCAGGCCGGTGTCGAGGTTCGGGTCGGCGGTCACGCCAAGACGCTACCGTGTGGGCCGGTGACGTCCGTGCGGTGGTTGAGCCGATGCGGCGTGGGGCAATGAGTGGCGAAACTGCCCTACGGTGGCGGGCGTACGGACATACCCTGTCCGGGCCGTCGCCGTGGGCGTCCCGGTGTCGTTTCTCAGGAGGTGCGCTTGAGCCGCTTCGAGCGGGTACGCGGCCGACTCCGCCGCGCCTACGAGTCCGGACGGGAGTCGGTCCGCGCGGGGCGCGCCGATCCGACCGACGCGCCCGAGGGGGCCGGAGTGGCCACACCCGCGTCCCCCGGCCCGCCGGCCGCCCCGTCGGCGACGGTGGTCGGGGTCGAACCCCCGGCGGCCATGCACAACTCCACCTCCAGCCGCGACGACGCCGACGTGCCGCACGCGCTGCGGATCGCCGCCGCCTGGTCGTGGCGGTTGATCGTGATCGGCGTGGTCACCTGGGCGCTGCTGAAGATCGTCGGGACGATCAGCATCGTGATCATCCCGCTGGCGGTGGCGCTGCTGCTCTCCGCGCTGCTCGCCCCGGCGGTGGGCTGGTTGCTGCGGGCCCGGTTCCCCCGGTCGCTGGCCACCGCGGTGGTGATGGTCGGCGGGCTGGCCGCGGTGGTGGGCACGCTGACCCTGGTGGTCAACGAGTTCATCCAGGGCGTGCCGGAGCTGAGCGAGAAGTCGTCGCAGGGCGTCCGGCAGATCCAGGACTGGCTCAAGACCGGCCCGCTGCACCTGTCGGACAGCCAGCTCAACCGCTACATCGAAGAGGCGCAGGGCTGGATCAACGGCAACACCGAGAGGTTCACCAGCGGGGCGTTGGCCACCGCCGCCACCCTGGCCGAGGTGCTCACCGGCGCGATCCTGGTGCTCTTCGCCACCTTCTTCTTCCTGCGTGACGGCAGCCGGATCTGGCGCTTCCTGGTCCGGCTGCTGCCGGTCGCCGCCCGGTGGAAGGTCGACGACGCCGGCCGGGCCTCCTGGGCCACGCTCGGCGCCTACGTGCGGGCCACCGTGCTGGTGGCGTTCATCGACGCGGTGGGCATCGGCATCTTCCTGGTCGTCTTCGACATCCCGTTCGCCTTCCCGCTGGCCGCGCTGGTCTTCCTCGGCGCGTTCATCCCGATCGTCGGGGCCGCCCTCTCCGGCGGGGTGGCGGTGCTGGTGGCGCTGGTCGACAGCGGCCCGGTGACCGCCCTGATCATCCTGGGCGTGGTGATCGGCGTGCAGCAGGTCGAGGGGCACCTGCTGCAACCGTTGATCATGGGTCGGGCGGTGGCCATCCACCCGCTCGCGGTGATCATCGGGATCGCCGCCGGGGTGGTCCTCGCCGGCATCACCGGCGCGCTGGTCGCGGTGCCGCTGATCGCGGTGCTCAACACCGCCGTACGCCGGCTCGCCGCCCGCAGCGTGCCCGACACCCCACCGGACGCCGTGGTGGTCGCCTCCCAGGCGCCCTGACCCGGACCGACCCGCCGCCCGTTCCCCGCCGGGGAGCGGGCGGCTGCCGTGCGGGGGTCAGGCCTTGGCCAGGCGCTCCAGCGCGCCCCGGGCCACCTCCGGCCGGGTGGTGTACCAGAACGGGGGTAGGGAGCGGCGCAGGAACGGCCCGTAGCCACGCGCCGTCTCCAACCGCGAGTCGAGGACCGCGACCACCCCCCGGTCACCGGTGGCCCGGATCAGCCGGCCCACCCCCTGTGCCAGCCGGACCGCCGCGATCGGCACGCTGACCGCCGAGAAACCGGACCCGCCGCCCGCGTCCACCGCCGCCGCGCGGGCCGCCGCCAGCGGCTCGTCGGGACGCGGGAACGGCAGCCTGTCGATCACCACGAGCTGGCACGAGTCGCCAGGCACGTCCACCCCCTGCCAGAGCGACATCACCCCGAACAGGCAGCTCGACCGATCCTCGCGGAACCGCCGCACCAGCAGCGGCAGCGCCTCCTCGCCCTGGAGCAGCACCGGCAGGTCGGTGCGCGTCCGCAGCAGCTCCGCCGCCTGCTGCGCGGCCCGCCGGGAGGAGAACAACCCGAGGGTACGGCCACCGAGCGCGCCGACCAGCCGCAGCAGCTCCTCACCGGCCGCCTCGGGCAGCCCGGAGACGCTGGGCCGGGGCAGGTGTGCGGCGACGTACAGGATGCCCTGCCGGGCGTAGTCGAACGGTGAGCCGACGTCGAGCGACGACCAGCCCGGCCCCGACGTGGCCGGTACGACGCCGGTGGCGGCCCGGCTGCCCGGGGCGCTCGCCACCCCGCCGGCATCCGGGCCGGCGGCCCCGACCGCCGTACCGCCGCCGAGGACGCCTGTCGACCGGCCCGCGGCGGCGGTGGCCATCGCGGCGGCGGCCGGGGACGGCGGGGCGGGGGTCGGCGCCTCCAGGCCGAGCGCCCGGGCCACCGTGTCGAACCGGCCGCCCAGCGCCAGCGTCGCCGAGGTGGCGACCACGGTGCGCTCGTCGTACAGGTGGGTGGCGAGGGTGCCGGCGACGGACAGCGGCGCGACCACCAGCGCCCGGCGGCTGCCGTTGTCCGGCTTCTCCACCCAGGCGACGTCGTGGTCGGCCTCCTCCAGCAGCCGCTGCGCGGTGGTCGACAGCTCGTCGAGCACCGCCTTGGCCTGCTGCTTGCGGACCGGGTCCGGATCGTCGGCCTTGATGTCGCCGATCGCGTCGAGGGCGGCCCGGGTGGCCGCGTCCAGCAGCGTGCACGCCTCGCGCAGCGGGCCGGGCAGGCCGCCGGTGAGCCGGCCGGCCGGAGCCTCGGCCAGCCCGACGGCGAGCGCGTCGCCGGCCTCGGTGAGCCGGTCGGCGACGTCCGGTCGCAGCAGCGGGCGGGCCCGTCGGGCGGAGCGGTCGATCTGCTCCGGCACCAGCTCGGCCTGGGCGGCCGAGGAGACCCGGTCGGCCAGCTCGTGCGCCTCGTCGACGATCAGCAGCTTGTGCGGCGGCACGATGTGCCGGCCGGCCAGCATGTCCACCGCGAGCAGGCTGTGGTTGGTGACCACCACGTCGGCCTCGCGGGCCCGGGCCCGCGACGCCTCGGCGAAACACTCCTGGCCGAACGGGCAGCGCGACGCCCCCACGCACTCGCGGGCCGGCATCGAGACCAGCCGCCACGCCTGGTCGTCGACGCCCGGGTCCAGCTCGTCCCGGTCGCCGGTGTCGGTCTTCTCGGCCCAGTCGCGCAGCCGCTGGATCTGCTTGCCCATCCGGCCGGCCTCGCCGAGCCACTTCGTCCCGCCGGCGGGCCGCTCGGCGGGGGCGTCGAAGAGAGTGTCCTCCGGCTCGTCCTCGGTGGAGTTGTCCAGCCGGGCCAGGCAGAGGTAGTGGTGCCGCCCCTTGAGCACGGCGAAGGTCGGGCGGCGGCCGAGCAGCGGCTCGACCGCGTCGGCGAGCCGGGGCAGGTCGTGCTCGACCAGTTGGGACTGCAACGCCAGGGTGGCGGTGGAGACCACCACCGGCCCGTCCACGGTCAGCGCGGGGGCGAGGTAGCCCAGCGACTTGCCGGTGCCGGTGCCGGCCTGCACCAGCAGGTGCTCACGGGCGGCGACGCTGCGTTCGATCGCCTCGGTCATCTGCTGCTGGCCCGGCCGGGTCGCGCCGCCGGGCACCGCGCCGACCGCCGCCGCCAGCAGCTCGGTGCCGCTCGGCCGGCCACCGCGCCGTCGGCCGGAGCGGGCCGAGGGGGTGCTGGGGCCGGCGGCGGTACGGGGCGGAGTCACCGTGCGACGGTACCCGCCGCCGCCGACAGTGGACGTGCCGCCGCCTCCCCGCGTGGCGCGGTCACCGTCCGGATTGTCGTGACCTCGGACGGGTCAACTCGCTGCGGCGGGGAGGGGCCGGAATCGGCTAGGGTGCGATTCATGCCGAGCGACGTGGTCCGCGTGATCTACCGCAAGTACGACGGCAGCGCCCACCGCGACTACCCGGCCCGCCGGCTGGCCGAGGACGACCTCGGGGTGTGGCTGGGGGTGACCGAGGGCACCGCCTCGGTCTACCACGGCCGACCCTCGGTGGAGCAGATCCCCTTCGTCCTGCTGGTGCCGCACCACGCCTGGTGGACGTGCATGTTCAACCCGCCGCCCCGGACCAGCGAGGTCTACTGCGACATCGCCACCCCGGCCCGCTGGGAGGGCGACGACACCGTCCACCTGGTCGACCTCGACCTGGACGTGGTGCGCCGCCGGACCACCGGCCTGGTGGAGCTGCGCGACGAGGACGAGTTCGCCGAGCACCGGGTCCGGTTCGGCTACCCGGACGACGTGGTGGCGCAGGCGCAGGCGGCGGCGGCGAGGCTGCTCACCGCCCTCGGCGACGGCACCGAACCGTTCGCCTCGGCCTACCGGAAGTGGCTGGCTCTGGTGGTCTGACCTGGGCGTGGCCCGACCGACGCGGGGTCACCAACCGATTCCCGGGAGGCGGCCGGTGCGGTGGTGGGCGAGGATCGGGGGATGCGCGCAGACGAGGAGACGGAGGTCGTCGTACCCGAGGGGGCGACGATGCGGCAGTTGTTGCGGGTGCCCGGTGGTGGCGGCCCGGTCGACCTGGGGGCGGTCGATCCCCGGGCCACCCCGGGGTTGCCCGCCGTGGCGGGCCGGGGCCGGGACCGTAAGCCGTGGGCCCGCCGGCAGGTGGAGTTGGTCGGCGCCGGGTTGGCCCGGCAGCAGGAGATGCTGTTCGCCACCGCGCGGGCGGCCGGCGAACCGGGCCCGTCGGTGTCGGCTCCCGCCAGGGACGGGGCGCGGCTGGGCCGGGGCCGGCCGGGTCGGCTGCTGCTGGTGCTCCAGGCGATGGACTGCGGGGGCAAGGACGGCACGGTGAAGCGGGTGGCCGGCGCGATGAACCCGCTCGGCCTGCACATCCGCTCGTTCGGGCCGCCGACCCGGCAGGAGTTGCGGCACGACTTCCTGTGGCGGGTCCGCCGGGCGCTGCCCCCGCCCGGGTACGTCGGGGTGTTCAACCGCTCGCACTACGAGGACGTGCTGGTGGCCCGGGTCGACGCCCTGGTGCCGGAGCAGACCTGGCGGGCCCGCTACGACCAGATCAACGCCTTCGAGCGGGAGTTGACCGACGGCGGGGTGACCCTGGTCAAGGTGATGCTGCACATCTCGCCGGACGAGCAGGCGCGGCGGTTGGCGCAGCGGCTGACCGACCCGACGAAGTACTGGAAGTACCAGCCCAGCGACCTCGACTCCCGGGCCCGCTGGGACGACTACCGGGCCGCGTACGCGGAGGCGCTGGGGCGGTGCGACACGGACGCCGCGCCCTGGTTCGTGGTCCCGGCGGACCGCAAGTGGTACCGGGACTGGGCGGTGGCGCACCTGCTGCGGGAGACGTTCGAGGGTCTTGATCTGGGGTATCCGGCTGCCGGTTTCGACGTGGAACGGGAGCGCCAGCGGTTGGCGAGTGGCGGTGGTGACGGCCGAGGTGAACAGCAGGTGAACGAGCGGTGAATCGGTTCTGACCAGGGGTAGGCCGGCGGAGACCCGCTCCGGTGGGGTACCTAGCATGCATCAGCGGACGCCCCCTGGGGCGGCGGCCACCCTTCCACCGACACGACGAGGTCCGTGCTGTGAAGTTTTCCTTCCGTCCCACCGAGGGCGCTTTCTACGAGCTCTTCACCAGGGCCGCGCAGAACCTGGT
>NZ_JBMDWU010000157.1:0-19457 GCF_048594385.1 Micromonospora sp.
CGCGCGGTCTTGGTCCGGCCGGTGCGCGCCCGCGGGCCGGCCGGGCGCGCGGCGGCGCTCAGCGGCACGCGCCGGCGCGGGGGGTGGCGCCGTCCCACCGGCACACCGCCGGGTACTGCGCGCGGCGGGCGTCGGCGGGCAGCGAGCCGTCGGCCCGTTGCCGGCAGGGGGTGGTCCCGCCGCAGACCCACCCGTGCAGGAACAGCCGCTGCTCGTCGTCGACCAGGGCGGGGGCGAGATCCGCGCCTCCCGGGCCGCAGATCCCGGTGCCGGACGTGGTGAGCAACGAGTGCTCGGTCCTGCCGTGGAAGTCCCACCGGTCGGTGGAGGTCAGGTAGACGGTGGCGTAGCTGCAGTTGTCGTAGCCGTACCGGGAGGCGAACAGCACGAACGTGGAGCCCCGCTGCCGCAGCACCGGGTTCTCGATGATGCCGGTGCTGCGGACCAGTTCACCACTGGCGTTGCCGACCCAGCGGGTGCCGGTGTCGTCGAGCCGCAGCATCCGGATCGACGACGGTGTCTGCTGCGTCTTGTAGAGCACGAACCGCTTGCCGTCGGCGTCCTCGAATGGGGACGGGTCGATCACCCCGGCGGCGGCGACCGGCCGCCCCGCCACCACGTCGTCCGCTCCGTGCGCGCCACCCGGGCAGACCAGCGGCGCGGTGCCGACCGGCGTGTACGGCCCGCCGACGGCCTCGGAGGTGGCGGTCCCGATGCACCGCTGCCCGTTCTTGCCCTTGGCGGGCAGTGAGTAGTAGAGCACCCACCCGGTGGCGGTACGGACGGCGTCGGGGGCCCACACCGCGCCGTTCTCGGCCCAGTCCGGTACCGACCCGAGGGTCGTGCCGAGGGTGCTCCACGGCCCGGACGCGGTCTCACCCCGGTGGGCCGGGGCGCGGGTGCCGGTGGCGAACACGACGAAGCTGTCGTTGTGCCGCACCACGCCGGGATCGGCGATCCCACCCGAGGGGGCGTACACCGGTTGCGGGGTGGCGGCTGCGGCGGGCGCGGCGACGGTGCCGGTGCCGGTGACGACCGTCACCGCGACGGCGATCAGCGCCGGTCGCCAGGTCCTTCGTGGGTGCATGGATTCTCCCCGGCAAGAGCAATTCACTACGGACAATGCGCCTCCGTTGTCCGGAAGGTGAAACTAAGCTACCGTGCCGGAGTTGCCAAAGTAACCTTCCTTCACGGCCGGATCGTGTCGCGCCGGCCGTCGGCGTTCGGGAAAGGACAGCCATGGCAGGCGGAAAACGATGGTCGGTGCGGGGTGCGGGTGCCCTCGTCGGCGCGGCGGTGCTGCTGGTGAGCCTGGTGCCGGCCACGCCCGCCGCCGCGAATTCCACCTTCCAGGCGGCGACCCTGAACATCCTCAACGAGCTGAACCAGGCCGACTTCGTCCACGACCTGGAGCTGATCACCGCGAAGGCGGACCTGGTCGGGCTCAACGAGGTCGGCAACCGCAAGGCGTACCTGAAGGACTGGGCGGCGGACAACGGTTGGTGGCTGTACGCGCCCGAGCCGACGCAGGCGGCCAACGAGGCGCTGCTGGCCCGCAAGAGCATGTTCGACGTGCTCGACAAGGGGTCGAACTTCGTGTGCGACACCAACGGGCCCGGCGAGGTGCCGCCGGCCCGCTACAACAACTGGGTCCGCTACCGCCACAAGGCGACCGGGCGCAGCGTCTACCACCTCAACGCGCACGCCAACGCGAGCATCGAGAACAACGGCCAGCCCGAGGACCTGCCCCGAACCGCCTGCGCCGAGCAGCAGTTCCAGGCACTGAAGAACCTGGCAGCCGCCAAGAAGGACTCCGGCCAGGTCATCGTCAGCGGCGACCTGAACGTCGACTTCAGCGCCGACCGGGCGTACGGGTACCAGAAGTTCCCCTGGAAGGTGTTCGAGGCCAACGAGCTGCCGAACCTGCGGTCCTGTTACAACCTGTACGGCGAGAAGGGGAACGGGACGCACGGCAACCGGCACATCGACTACATCTACTTCTGGAAGCGCGTCGAGGAACACCGCGAGATGTGGATGACCGACTACTCCATCGTCAGCGGCACCAACTCCGACCACAACGGCGTCGTGGCGGCGTTCAGCATCTCGTCGTAGCCACCGGCGCCGCGCCGCCTTCCCGGCGGGCCCCACCGCCGACGCCGGCCGTCGACCATTGACACCTATCGTGATCCACTTCATCGTCGGAGCAACCGCCTCCGCGTCGAAGGGCTCGCCTGATGGTCGACACCGCACACACGTACGTCATCGTCGGAGCGGGGCCCGCCGGCCTGCAGCTGAGTTACCACCTTCAGCAGCAGGGCGCCGACTACCTGACGTTCGAACGTGGCGCCGAGCCCGGGGGCTTCTTCCGGCGGTTCCCGCGCCACCGCCGCCTGAACTCCGTCAACGCGGTGCACACCGACAGCAGCGACCCCGGGATCCGACTGCGGTGCGACGGGAACTCGCTGCTCAACGACGACCCGGAGCTGCTGTTCCCGAAGTTCAGCCAGGAGTACCTGCCGGCCGCCGACGACCTGGTGCGGTACCTCGCCGAGTTCCAGCGCATCCACCAGCTCCGGGTCCGCTACGGCACCACCGTCGAGCAGGTCTCCCGGGAGGACGACGGGTTCACCGTCCGCACCGACCGGGGGGTCGTACGGGCGCGGTGCCTGGTCGTGGCGACCGGCTGGGGCCGGCCGTTCGTGCCGGACATCCCGGGCATCGAGCACGCCACCGGTTACGAGGAGATGGACGTCGACCCCGACCGGTACACCGGCAGGCGGGTCCTGATCATCGGCAAGGGCAACTCGGCGTTCGAGACCGCCTCGTCGATCCTGGGCAGGGCGTCGGTGGTGCACCTGGCGAGCCGCCGGCCGCTGCGGCTGGCCTACGACACCTGGCACCCCGGCGACGTCCGGGGCCGGCACGGCGCGATCCTCGACAGCGACCGGTTCACGCCGCTGCACGCGGTGCTCGACTGCACCATCGACGCGATCCGACCGGTCGACGGCGGGTTCCGCGTCGCGATCACCGACACCCACGCCCCGGGCGAGACCGTCGAACTCGACTACCACGAGGTGCTGCGCTGCACCGGCTTCCGGATGGACACCTCCCTGTTCGACGCCGCCTGCGCGCCGGACATGGTGCACGACGGCCGGCTGCCGGGCCTGCGCCCCGACTGGCAGTCGAGCAACGTCGACGACCTGTACTTCGCCGGCACCGTCGCCCAGGCGCGGGACGTGCGGCACGCCGCGTCGCCGTTCATCGACGGCTTCCGCTACAACCTGCGTACCTTCACCCGGCTGCTGCGGGAGCGCTACGACGACGTGCCGCTGCCCGCCGCCACCACGTCGGGCGAGCCGGCCTCGCTGACCACGGTGATGCTGGACCGGGTCAACGGGAGTCCGGCGCTGTGGACCCAGTCCGGGTACCTCTGCGACGTCTTCGTCCGCGACGACGCCACCGGGGACTTCCGGCACCACGAGGACCTGCCGGAGGACTACGCCGTGCCGCGGTTCGCCGACTCCTCCCACTGCTACACCCTGGCCCTGCGCCGGGGCCGCGCCGACGGGTCCGACACCGACCGACGCCCGACCCGGGACAGCGCCGTCATCCACCCGGTGGTCCGGCGGTACCGCCACGGCGAACTGGTGGCCGAGCAGCACCTGCCGGGGGATCTGCTGGCCGGGTGGCGGCGGCCGGACCGGCACGTGGAGCCACTGGTCCGCTTCCTCGGCAGGGACCTCGCCGACGGATCATGATCCCGCCGGACGGTCCGCGGGCCCGGCCCGTCCACCGTCGCCCGGCCCACCGTTCCCGGCGTCGGTCAGCCGGGTCAGCCGGCCGTACAGGTAGCGCTGGCGGGGCAGGCTGGTCGAGCGGCGGGCCGCGTGGGCGTACGCCGTCCGGGCCTCGGCGAGGTTGCCGCAGCGTTCCAGCAGGTGCGCGCGGGCCGCGTGCCGTCGGGGGTCGTCGCCGACGCGGGGGTCGTCGGCCAGCGCGTCGAGCAGGCGCAGCCCGGCGGCGGGACCCCGGGCCATCGCCACCGCCACCGCGTGGTTGAGCGCGACCACCGGGTTGTCCGACATCCCCAGCAGCACCCCGTAGAGGGCCTCGATCTGTGCCCAGTCGGTCGCCTCGACGCTCGCCGCCTCGTCGTGCACCGCCGCGATCGCCGCCTGGAGCTGGTAGGGCCCGACGTCGCCGCGCGGCAGCACCGCGCTGACCAGGGCCACCCCCTCGGCGATCTGGTCGGCCCGCCAGCGGCTGCGGTCCTGCTCCGCCATGGGCACCAGCTCACCGTCCGGGCCCACCCGGGCCGGCCCCCGGGCGTCGGTGAGCAGCATCAACGCCAGCAGCCCGGTCACCTCCGGATCGTCGGGCAGCAGCCGGTGCAGCAGCCGGGTCAGCCGGATCGCCTCGGTGGACAGGTCCACCCGGCGCAGGCGCGGGCCGGTGGTGCTCGCGTACCCCTCGTTGAAGATCAGGTAGAGCACCTGCCGGACGGCGTCGAGCCGGGCTGCGCGCTCGTCGGCGTCGGGCAGCGCGAACGGCAGCCCGCGGGCGCGGATGCGCTGCTTGGCGCGGGTGATCCGGCGGGTCATGGTCGCCTCGGGCACCAGGAACGCCCGCGCCACCTCGGCGGTGCCCAACCCGCCGACGGCGCGCAGGGTCAACGCCACCTGGGCGGCCGGCGGCAGCGCCGGATGGCAGCACAGGAACAGCAGCACCAGGCTGTCGTCGCCCGGCTCCCGGTGGTCGGCCGCCGGGGCGAGCCACCGTAGCGCCCGGCCGGCGTCGTCCTCCCGCCGCCGCCGGGCCTGCTCGGCGCGGAGCAGGTCGGTCAGCCGCCGGGCGGCCACGGTGACCAGCCAGCCCCGGGGCTGCTCCGGCAGCCCGTCGACCGGCCAGCGGGTCGCGGCGGCCAGCAGCGCCTCCTGGACGGCGTCCTCGGCGGTGTCGAAGTGGCCGTACCGGCGGACGACCGCGCCGAGGACCTGCGGCGCGAGCACGCGCAACAGGTCCTCGACGGTGGACGGTCCCACGGCGACCGGGTCAGCCGTCCAGGTCGTCGATGCCGTCGGCGACCGGTCGTACGTCGACGTACCCGCCCTCGGTGTCCGGGTCGACGAACCGGGCGGCGATCTCGGTGGCCCGGTCGAAGCTGACACAGTCGACGACGGTGAACCCGGCCAGCACCTCCTGCGTCTCTGGGTAAGGCCCGTCGGTGACCACCGGCGCGCCCTGCCGCAGCCGCACCCGCCGGGCGTGCACCGGCGCGGTCAACCCCTGCCCGTCGACCAGCTCACCGGATTCGGCCAGTTCCTGGTGCACCGCCGCCATGTGTTCGTGCATCGCGGCGACCTGCTCCGGCGTCATCGGCGGTTGCGCCCCGGGACGGCCGGCCATGGCGTCGTAGTCGCGCTGCGAGCCGTACAACATGATCATGTATTTCATGGTTCTCCTCTCGGCCGCGGGATGCGGCCGGACATCCGGGACGTCGGAGCCGCCGGGCCGATCCGGACACCGGGTCCGAGGCTAACCCCCGGGACGGGTGGTGGCGGTCACCTACCGTGGTTCCATGACGACGATGTGGCTCGTGGTCGGCGTGGCGGCCCTGGTGATGATCGGCACGGTCGGCTGGGTCGCCTGGCGCGACCGGGCCCGCACCGTCGGGGCCGAGGACCGCACCGCCGGGCGGGACGCCCAGGCCAGACAGCACCGGTACGAGGCGGAACGCCACTTCGCCCAGAACGACACGATCCACCAGGGACAGGAGCACCACTGACCGTCCGGCCGGGCCGACCCGGCTCACCCATGGTCAACGGGACGCCGGCCGGGCATGATCGTTCCACGGTCGGGGTACCACCGATCGCAGGACCGGCACGCCTGGGAGGCACACGGTGACGGCAGGCTCGCGACGCCGCTCGCACGGACCACTGCTCGCCGCGCTGACGGCGCTGGTGGTGGCGGTCGGCTGCGCGGCCGGCGGGGTGGGGGAGAGCGGCCCGCAGGAACCCCGGGAACCGGCCCCCCGGCAGTCGTCGCGCCCGGCTGCCCCGGCCTCACCGGAGGCGGAGACCACCCGCGCCGACGGCACCACCAGCGTGGCCGAGTTCAAGAGCGACATCGACGACGCCGTCACCATCGCCGAACGCTACTGGGGCGCCCAGTTCCGCTCCTCCGGCCAGGAGTTCCGCCCGATCAGCCGGATCGTGCCCTACCAGCGTGAGGGTGAGATCTCCTGCGGCGGGCAGGCACTGCCGCGCAACAACGCGGTCTACTGCTCCCAGGGCGACTTCATCGCCTACGACGTCAACTGGTCGGTGGCGGCGTTCCGGCAGGTCGGTGACGCGTTCGTGTTCTACCTGCTGGGCCACGAGTACGCCCACGGCATCCAGATCCGGCTCGGTATCCGCGCCAACTTCACCATCCAGCAGGAGCTGCAGGCCGACTGCATGGCCGGGGCGTACCTCGGCGACTCCGTCCGTGACGGCACCCTGAGACTCGACGCCGGTGACCTCGACGAGTTCCGGGAGGGGCTGCTCGCCGTCGGCGACGACCCCGACCAGCCGTGGTTCGCCGAGGGTTCGCACGGCACCGCCGAACAGCGCACCGACTGGTTCTTCCGCGGCTACGAGCGGTCCCTGGACGCCTGCAACCTGCGCTGAGGAGCAGGTCACGTCCGACCGGTACGGCGGCACGCGTCCCGGGCCGGGCTGGCAGGATCGCCCGGAGACCACCCGCGAGCGCCAGGAGGATTCCGCTGAGCAGCCCACACCCCGCCGCCGTGCTCTTCGACATGGACGGCACCCTGGTCGACAGCGAGAAGCTGTGGGACGTCGCCCTGCACGAGTTGGCCGCCGAGTACGGGGGCACGCTCACCGGCCCGGCCCGGCGGGCGATGATCGGCACCGCGATGGCGGCGTCGATGCGCATCCTCCACGACGACCTCGGTCAACCCGAGCGGGACCCGCAGGTCAGCGCGGAGTGGATCAACGCGCGGATCCTGGAGCTGTTCCGCACCGGGCTGCGCTGGCGGCCGGGTGCGTTGACGCTGCTGCGGGCGGTACGCGCCGCCGGCATCCCCACCGCGCTGGTCACCTCCAGCGGCCGGCCGCTGGTCGAGGTGGCCCTGGACACCCTCGGCCGGGACAGCTTCGACGCCGTGGTGTGCGGCGACGAGGTCGACTCGGCCAAACCGCACCCCGAGCCGTACCTGACCGCCGCCCGGCTGCTCGACGTGCCGATCGGCCGCTGCGTGGCGATCGAGGACTCGCCGACCGGGGTGGCCAGCGCGCTCGCCGCCGGTGCGGCGGTGCTGGCCGTGCCGGCGGAGGTGCCGGTGCCGCCGACCGACGGCGTACACCAGGTGGAGAGCCTGACCTCGGCGGACCTGGAGCTGCTGGCGGCGCTGCTCGGCGAGCCTGCCGCCTGAGCTCCCGGGCGGGCCCGCGCGGCCACGACGAGGGGGGGTCCCGCCGGTCGGCGGAACCCCCCGAGGTCGGACGGGATCAGTCGTGCGCGATCGCACCCAGCACGTTGATCCGGGCCGCCCGCACCGCCGGCAACACCGCCGCCACCACGCCGATGATGGCCGCCAGCAGCAGGAACAGCCCCATCTGACCCCACGGCAGGATCAGGTCGGTGATGCCGTCGTCCTTGAGCGCCCGCACCACCGCGGCACCGAGACCGACACCCACCACGATCCCGAGCAGCGCCCCGAAGACCGAGATCACCACCGCCTCCACGGTGATCATCCGCATGGTCTGCGCCCGGCGCAGCCCGATCGCCCGCAGCAGGCCCAGCTCGCGGGTCCGCTCCAGCACCGACAGGGCCAGGGTGTTCACGATGCCGAGCACCGCGATAACGATCGCCAGCGCCAACAGGATCTGGATCATCGTGAGCAGGCTGTCCAGCGAGCCGGTCTGCTGCTCGATGAATGCGTCCCGATCGGCCACCGACACCTCCGGGCTGTCGGCCAGCAGCGCCTCCACCTGCGGCTGCACGTCGGCCACCCGGGTGCCCGGAGCCAGCTGGATGAACCCCTGGTTGGGCTTCGGGATGGCGAAGTCCTTCACCGCCTGCGGCGGCAACTGCACCGGGCTGGTCAGCTCGGAACTCTCGTAGATGCCGCTGACCGTGTAGGTGCGCGGCTCGCCCCTTGAGGCCTGGACGGTCACCGTCGAGCCGACCGAGATGTTGCGGGACCGGGCGGCGTCGGAGCTGAACAGCATCTGGTCCGGGCCGAGCCGGCTGATGTCACCGGCGGTCGTCTTGGCCCCGAAGATCCGCTGCAACGCGGTCACGTCGCTGGACGCGGCCAGCCAGGTGACCTTCCCGTCGACCATTCCCATGTCGCCGTACTCGCCGTCGGCCATCTGCACACCGGGCAGCGCCGCCACCTTCGTCAGCACCGCCGGGTCGAAGCTCGCCGGCCGCGGACCGGTCGTCGACCCCGAGATCACCAGCTCGGCCCTGATGGTGTCCTGGGCCAGCGCGCCGATGCTGCCCTTCGCCGAGTCCAGGATCACCGTCACCCCGGTCACCAGGGCGATGCCGACCATCAGCGCCGCCGCCGTGATCGCCGTGCGGCGCGGGTTGCGGCCGGAGTTCAGCCGACCCAGCTTGCCCGGCACCGACCAGGCGAAGATCGCCCCCAGCAGGGACACCACCGGGCGGCTGATCAGCGGCGTCAGCAGCGCCACCCCGATGAAGGCGAACAGCACCCCGCCCAGGATGACCGCCAGCGCGTTGTCCCCGGCGTTGTCGCTGAGCCCGAGGAACAGCAGCACCGCGCCGATCCCGGTGATCACCCCACCGGTCACGGTGATCCGGGTCAGCGGCCGGTCCGGGTTGGCCACGTCCTGCATCGCCGCGATCGGCGGGATGCGCGCGGCCCGCAGCGCCGGCAGCAGCGCCGCCACCACCGTGATCAGCAGGCCGACCGCGAACGAGCCGATCACCGCCGACGCCGGGACGCCGATGCCGGCCAGCGTCAGTCCACCGGCCAGGTTGCCGAAGACGTACGCCAGCAGCGCGCCGATGCCGATGCCGGCACCCAGCCCCAGCACCGAGGCGATCAGGCCGATCGCCACCGCCTCCAGCACCACCGAACCGATGATCTGCCGGCCGCTGGCCCCGATCGCCCGCATCAACGCCAGCTCCCGGGTCCGCTGCGCCACGATGATCGAGAAGGTGTTGAGGATGAGGAACGTGCCCACCAGCAGCGCGACGGCCGCGAAGCCGAGCAGGATCTTGTTGAAGAAGGACAGCCCCTCCTTCAGGCTCGCCGAGGCGTCCGCCGACAACTGCTCGCCGGTCTTGACCTCGAAGCCGTCGCCGAGCGTCCGGGCCACGTCGTCGCGCAACTTCGCGTCGCCGACCCCGGCGGCCGCCCGTACGGTGACGTTGGTGAAGGCGTCCCGCTCGCCCAGCAGCAGCCGCTGCGCGACAGGCGTGGTGAAGGCGATCTCGTTGACCCCGCCGATCGAGTCCCGGTCACCGCTGTAGCCGAAGACCCCGACCAGGGTGAAGGTCTGCTTCGGCACCAGGGGGGTCAGCACCCCGACCCGGTCGCCGACCTTCACCTTGGCCGCCTGGGCCAGCGCCGCGTTGACGACGATCTCGTCGTCGGCCCGGGGCTCCCGGCCCTCCCGCAGCTTCACCAGGTCGCTCTCGCCCCGCCAGTTCGCCCCGAGCTGCGGCGGCCCGAACGACGTGACCACCTTGCCGTTGCTGCCGATCAGCTGGGCCCCGTCGGTGGTGACCACGCCGGTGGCCTCGGCCACCCCGGGCACCCCGGCGATGCGCTGCACCGTCGCCGCCGACACCGTGGTCGGCACCTGCTCGCCCTGCATCTCGCTGAGCGCCACCTTCGGCTTGCCGGCGACGTTGACGTCGATGCCCTCGTACGCGTCGGCGAAGACCGCGTCGAACGAGCGGCCCAGCGTGTCGGTGAGCACGAACGCCCCCGAGACGAACATGACACCCAGCACCACGGCCAGGCCGGACAGCAGCAGGCGCACCTTGCGCGCCAGCAGACTCTTGAGGGTGGCCCGCAACATCAGCCGGCCACCTCGACCAGGGTGTCCAGCTTCTTCATGGTGTCCAGCACCGTGTCGGCGGTCGGCTCGATCAGCTCCGAGACGATCTGCCCGTCGGCCAGGAAGACCACCCGGTCGGCGTACGCGGCGGCGGTCGGGTCGTGGGTGACCATCACGATGGTCTGCCCGTGCTCGCGGACCGAGTTGCGCAGGAAGTTGAGCACCTCCGCGCCGGAACGGGAGTCCAGGTTCCCGGTCGGCTCGTCGGCGAAGATCACCTCGGGCCGGGCGACCAGCGCCCGCGCGCAGGCGACCCGCTGCTGCTGGCCACCGGAGAGCTGCGCGGGCCGGTGCCCCAGCCGGTCCCGCAGGCCGACGGTGTCGATCACCGTGTCGTACCAGGCCGGGTCGGGCTTGCGGCCGGCGATCGACATCGGCAGCAGGATGTTCTCCTGGGCGGTGAGCGTGGGCAGCAGGTTGAACTGCTGGAAGATGAAGCCCACCTTGTCCCGGCGCAGCTTCGTCAGACCCGAGTCACCCAGCCCGGTCACCGTGGTGTCGCCGATCTGCACGGTGCCCTTGCTGACCGAGTCCAACCCGGCCAGGCAGTGCATCAGCGTCGACTTGCCCGAGCCCGACGGGCCCATGATCGCGGTGAACCTGCCCCGCTCGAACTCGGCGCTGACCCCCCGTAGCGCGGCGACCTGCGCCTCGCCGGTGCCGTACACCTTCCACACGTCGTTCGCCCGGGCCGCGGCCTGCGCATGCTGGCCTACCGTCGCGGTCACGTCATCTACCTCTTCCGTCTGGCTGTGTGTGCCCCCACCGCCCCCGCTGGTCGGTGGGGTCGATCCCATCCTCGGTGCCGCTCGGCGCGGATCCGTCCAACCACGGACTGACCCGGCGCGGATTTCCCGCTGCGGGTCGGCCCGGAGAACGGCTCAGGGTTGTCCCTGATCCGGCGACCGGTCGTGCCACCCCACCCTGCGGCGGGGCCCCGACACCGACGTCAGGATCTGACGCCACGACACGGTAAACCGCGCCGCGCCGCCTTTCGTCACGGTAGGTGAGCGCGGCAACGCTGCCGTCCCCCCACCGGCCTCACCCTGGGTACGCCCCGAGGGGCATCCGGTGCCGCCCGGCTACGCCTTGGGGCGGACCAGCCCCGACTCGTACGCCAGCACCACCGCCTGCACCCGGTCGCGCAGCCGCAGCTTGGTCAGCACGTGCCCGACGTGCGTCTTGATCGTCGTCTCGCTGACCGACAACGCGGCGGCGATCTCCGCGTTGGACAACCCCCGGGCCACCTGGACGAGCACCTCCCGCTCCCGCTCGGTCAACGTGCCCAACGCCTTCGGTGGGCTCGCCGCCGGGTCGGGCAGCACGGTGGCGAACCGGTCCAGCAGCCGCTTGAGGATGCGCGGCGCCACCACCGCCTCCCCGGCGGCCACCGTCCGGATGGCGGTGACCAGGTCGTCGGCCGGCACGTCCTTGGCCAGGAAACCGCTCGCCCCGGCCCGCAACGCCCCCACCACGTACTCGTCGAGGTCGAAGGTGGTGAGGATGAGCACCCGCACCGGCAACCGCGCCTCGACGATCGCCCGGGTCGCGGCCACCCCGTCCATCCGGGGCATCCGGATGTCCATCAGCACCACGTCGGGCAGCAGCCGCCGGGACAGCTCCACCGCCTCCTGACCGTCCCCGGCCTCGGCGACGATGTCGAGATCGTCCTCGGTGCCCAGCACCATCCGGAACCCGGTGCGCAGCAACGGCTGGTCGTCGGCGAGCAGGATCCGCACCGGCCGTCCCGGCGGGCGCGCGGCGGCCCCACCGTCCGGCGCGGACGACGGGGGGCTGCCGTACGTCTGGCCCATCTGCTGTCCCCGTTCCCCCGTCACGCCGGGACCGTCCCGGCCGGTTCCACCGGAATTCTCGCGTACACCCGGAAGCCGCCACCGGCCCGTGGCCCGATCCGCAGGGTTCCACCGTAGAGGGCCACCCGTTCGCGCATGCCGACCAGTCCGTGCCCGATCCGGTCGGGCCCCGGCTCCGGCCCCCGCCCCGTGTCGGTGATCTCCACGGTCAGACCGCCGCCGTCGACGCCCAGCCGGACGGTCGCGGTGGCCGACCCGGCGTGTTTGAGCGCGTTGGTCAACGCCTCCTGGGTGATCCGGTACACCGTCAGCGAGACACCCTCGTCGACCGTCGGCACCGGGTCCGCGACCTCCAGGACGACCGGTAGCCCCGCCTCGCGTACCTGCTCCACCAGCGCGGTGATGCCGGCCAGGCCGGGCTGCGGGGTGAGGTCGGCGGCGGGCTCCGCGTCGGTCCGCAGCACGTCCAGCAGCCGGCGCATCTCCCGCAGCGTGACCCGGCTGGTGTCCTCGATGGTGGCGATCGCCTCGTCGGCGGCGGCCAGGTCCCGGTGCAGCACCCGCCGGGCCCCGGTGGCCAGCACCCCCATCACGCTGACGTGGTGGGCGACCACGTCGTGCAGCTCCCGGGCGATCCGACGCCGCTCGTCGGCCACCGCCTGCTCGGCCAGCGCCCGCTGGTTGTCCTCGGCCGCCCGGGCCCGCTCCCGCAGGACCCGCAGCGAGGTGCGCCGGGCGCGCACCGCCCGCCCCACCGCGTAGGCGAGCAACGCGGTGAGCAGGTTGTTGAGCACCAGGTACGCCGGACCGACGTCGAGCCCGGTGTCCAGCGGGGTGAGCACGTTGAGGGCGGCCACCGGCACCCAGAGCAGCACCGTGGCCGCCACCGCCGTAAGGGCCGCCCGGTGCACCGCCATCGTGTACGTCAGGACCAGGAACGTCAGGCTCTGCGTGGTCGGGGCGTGCCCGAGCACCGCCGGCACGGCCAGCGTGGCCAGCGCCGCCCCCACCGCCGGCCACGGCGCGGCCCGGCGCAGCGCCACCGGTGCCGCGCACAACCCGCTCCAGGCCAGCATGGACGGCAACTGCCGGGGCCAGAACTCGCGCGGGGTGAGCAGGACGAAGGCGACCTCGACCAGCACCAGCGCGGCGGCGAACAGGACGTCACCGGCCAGCGGCCGGCGCACCCACCACCGCTCGGGTCCCTCGGTCATACCGCGACGCTAGCCGCCTGCCGGGGCGTCCGGTCGTCGCCGACGGTGAACCTCGTCTCCTCCTCACGGATGAGCCGATCTCCCCCCGCCGGTGACGGCGGGCGCTACTCGTCGGCGCCCGGGGCGGCCGGACGGGACCGGGCGTCGCGCAACGGGTCGGCCGCCCCGGCCCGCTCGGGAAACGGCGGCGGGGTGCCGCCGAAGGCCGGGCAGTGCGCCTGGTGGTTGCACCAGTCGCAGAGCCGGCTCGGCCGGGGGCGGAAATCCTGCCGCGCGGTGGCCTGCTCGATGGCCTGCCAGAGCGCCACCACCGTCCGCTCGAACCGCAGCAGCTCGTCGGCGTCGGGGGAGTAGTCGCAGACCTCGGCGTCCTTGAGGTAGAGCAGGCGCAGCACCCGCGGCACCACCCCCCGGGTCCGCCACAGGACGAGTGCGTAGAACTTCAACTGGAACAGCGCCCGCGCCTCGAACGCCTCCCTCGGCGCGCCGCCGGTCTTGTAGTCGACCACCCGCAACGCCCCGTCGGGGGCCACGTCGAGCCGGTCGAGGTAACCCCGGATGAGCAGCTCGTCGTCGACCACCGCGGAGATCAGGCTCTCCCGCTCGGCGGGCTCCAGCCGGCGTGGGTCCTCCACCGCGAAGTAGCCCTCCAGCAGGGCCGCCGCCGACCGGAGGAACTCGGCGGTGCCCGGCTCGTCGCCCGGGTCGAACAGGCCGGCCAGCTCGGGCTGCCCGGTGACCAGCCGGTCCCACTGCGGGCCGACGAGGTCACCGGCGGCCTGCGGGGTGCGCCCGGCCGCCGGCAGGTCGAACAACCGTTCCAGCACCGCGTGCACCAGGGTGCCCCGGGCCTGCTCGACGCTGGGCCGCTCGGGCAGCCGGTCGATGCTGCGGAACCGGTAGAGCAGCGGGCAGGTCTTGAAGTCGGCCGCCCGTGACGGCGACAGCGAGGCCCGGACCGTGGCGGGCAGCGCCGCCGGAGGATGCTGCTGGTCGATCACCGGTTCCGCCGTCATGCCCCGAAGGTTAGGACACCGGTCTGACAGGGTCGTGCTCGCCGCACCGGGCATGATCGGGTCGGCGCGTAGCATCGGGGCGGTGGAGTCCCGTCCCCGCCCGCCGCGTCGGCCCCGCAGCGGACTGACCGTCGGCCGGGTGTTCGGGGTGCCGCTGCACCTCAACGTGTCGATGCTGCTGCTCACCCTGCTGGTGACCGTCACCTACGCCGAGTTCGCCCGGGACCGGCTCGGCCTGTCCCCGCTCGGCGGCTACCTGATCGGCCTCGGCTTCGTGGTGTCGCTGCTCGGCTCGGTCCTGCTGCACGAGCTGGGGCACGCGCTGACCGCCCGCCGTTACGGTATCGGTGTGCGCGGGATCACCCTGGAACTGCTCGGCGGCTACACCGAGATGGACCGGGACGCCCCCACCCCCCGGGTGGAGCTGCTGGTCTCGCTGGCCGGCCCGGCCGTCTCGGCGCTGCTCGGCGGGCTCGCCGTGGCCGCCACCCTGGCCACCCCCGACCACACCCTGGCCCACCAGCTCGCCCTGCAACTGGCGTTGAGCAACGTCATCGTCGCCGTGTTCAACGTGCTGCCCGGCCTGCCCCTGGACGGCGGCGGGGCGCTGCGCGCCGTGCTGTGGCGGATCACCCGCGACCGGCACCGGGCCACCGAGGTCGCCGGCTGGGTCGGGCGGGCCGTCGCGGTGGGCACCGCCGGGCTGGTCGTGCTGCTCACCGTCCAACGGGTGCTGGTGCCGTTGGCGCTGCCGCTGATGCTGCTGGTCGCGGTCACCCTCTGGCGGGGCGCCGGGCAGTCGATCCGGTACGCCCGGATCAGCCGCCGGGTGCCGCTGCTCGACCTGGGCCGGCTGGTCCGCCCGGTCGTCGCCGTCCCCACCGGCACGCCGCTTTCCGAGGCGCAGCGCCGGCACGCCGAGCAGGGGCCACCCGGGTCCGCCGTGCTGGTGGTCGACGGCGCGGGCCGGCCGGTCGCCCTGGTCGACCCGGCGGCGGCGGAGGCCGTACCGGTGGGCCGGCGGCCCTGGTTGGGGGTGGACGCGGTGGCCCGGCCGCTGGCCGCGCTGCCGGCGGTGCCCCTCGGTCTGGACGGCGAACGGCTGATGGCGGCCGTGCAGGCCCACCCGGGCGCGCGGTACGTGGTGACGTCAGGCGAAGATGTGGTCGGCGTTCTGCACATCGCGGATCTCGCCCAGGTCCTCGAACCCACACGGAAGATGAACAGGTGACCGCAGCACATCCCCCCGCCCTCCAGGCCCCCGACGGCACACCGACGTCCACCGCCGTGGCGGAACTCCCCCCGGTGCACCGGGGTCCCTTCCGTCCCGGTGACCGGGTGCAGTTGACCGATCCCAAGGGGAGGATGCACACCGTCACCCTGGAGCACGGCAAGGAATTCCACACCCACCGGGGCATCCTGGCGCACGACGCGCTGATCGGGCAGCCCGACGGCAGCGTGGTCAGCACCGCCGGCGGCGGTACGGCGTTCCTGGCGCTGCGTCCGCTGCTGTCGGACTACGTGCTGTCGATGCCGCGCGGCGCCCAGGTGATCTATCCGAAGGACTCGGCGCAGATCGTCGCCATGGGCGACATCTTTCCCGGGGCCAAGGTGCTGGAGGCCGGCGCCGGCTCCGGGGCGCTGAGCTGCTCCCTGCTGCGTGCCGTCGGCACCGGCGGTGAGCTGCACTCCTACGAGGTACGCGACGACTTCGCCCAGATCGCCCGGCGCAACGTGGAGGCGTTCTTCGGCGCGCCGCACCCGGCCTGGCGGTTGCACGTCGGCGACGTCGCCGACTGCCCGGAGACCGGTTTCGACCGGATCATCCTGGACATGCTCACCCCGTGGGAGACCCTCGACATGGTCGAGCGGGCGCTGCTGCCCGGCGGCGTGTTCATCGGCTACGTGGCGACCACCCCGCAGCTGTCCGAGCTGGTCGAGGCGCTGCGCGAGCGGGGCGGCTGGACCGAGCCGCGGGCCTGGGAGTCGCTGGTGCGCGACTGGCACGCCGAGGGGCTCGCCGTCCGGCCCGACCACCGGATGATCGCGCACACCGCGTTCCTGGTGTCCGCGCGTAAGCTCGCTCCGGGAGTCACCGCGCCGCCGCGCCGCCGCAAGCCCAGCAAGGGCGCGGAGGCGTACGCCGAACGCAAGCAGGCGCTGCGGGAGGCGGCGGCGGCCCGGGAGGCGGCGGCGCAGGCCACCGCCGCCGCGTCGGCCGCCGGAGCCGACGGGCAGGACCTGCCGTGACGGCGGATCGGAGCGGCTGGGCGTGAACGGGCAGAACCCGACGGCCGGTGCGGGCCGACGGTGTGACCGCGGGGAGTGGGCATGAGCCGGCCGGGCTTCGGCGGCGGTGAGCTGCCGGCCGTGTTTCCCGACTGGTCGCCGTACCAGGACCTGGAATCGGCGGCGCGGGCCTACCTGCGTGACCCGGACATCGCCCTGGAGGCGTTGGGCGGGGTGCTGCGGGGTGCCTCGGTGCTCGGCTTCACCCTGGAACGCTTCGTCAACGAGGTCAACGGGGTGTGGCAGGAGGTCGTCGTCTGCGACGGCAGCCGGCTGGTGCTCTGGCACGGCGAGGACGTGCCGCCGGGGGAGGGGCCGCCCGGGTCGATGACGTCGTCGCTGCGGGTGGTGCCGGTGTCCACGGTCACCGAGGTGGGTTGCCGGCGGCGGCTCACCCGGGCCGAGAACGGCGAGGTACGGGTGGACAGCATCGACGTCTACCTGCTGCTCACCTCGCTGGACGAGGCCCCACCCGGCGACGAGATGGTCGGCGCGCCCCGGCACGACGCGCTGCGCTTCGGCAAGACCCTCGACGACGGCGGGGCCGGCCAGATCGCCCGGCTGGAGGAGTTCGCCCGGCTGGTCGCCTCGGTGGTCGGCCGCCCGCTGCTGTGACGCCGCGACCGGGCCGTGGGCGACGCCGGAGCGGCCCCGGCCCGGGGCCGTCCAGTCGTCCCCGGCTCAGTCGTCCTCGGCCTCGGGGCCGGCGACCTCGACGCCGTCGCTGCCGCGCACCACGTGGATGCACTCACCCGGGCACTCCTTCGCGGAGTCGATCACTTCCAGCCGCAGGTGTTCCGGCACGTCGACCCGGCTGCCGGGGGCGAGCCGCAGCTCACCGTCGACGCCCTTGACGTACGCCAGGCCGTCGACGTCGAACTCGAAGACCTCCGGCGCGTACTGCACGCAGAGCCCGTCACCCGTGCAGAGGGCCTGGTCAACCCAGACCTGCAACTGGTCGGTAGCGACGTCGGTCACCCGGCACCCCCCATGTTCTCCCGTCCCACTCCCCGACGGTACCCGAACGGCCGGACCTGCCCCTCAGGCGTCCCTGGCGATCAAGGTTCGGTGACGAGGGCGTTGCGTGGGACCGAATCGGCCTCATAGCGGCTAGTGTTAGGGCAGAACGTTCAAGCCCCCCGGGGAGGTGGGACGTGGCACGCAGTGACGACGCGGACTCGCGCGCCGCACGGTGGGAGAAGGAGGCCCACGATCTCTCCACGCAGGTCGCGTTCCTTCAGGAGGAACTCGCTCTGGTGCGGCGCAAGTTGACCGAAAGCCCCCGACACGTCCGGCAGCTCGAAGAGCGGCTGGCGGCCACCCAGGCACAGTTGGCGCGGCTCACCGAGAACAACGACCGGCTCGTGAGCACTCTCAAGGAGGCTCGCGCGCAGATCGTGACGCTCAAGGAGGAGATCGACCGGCTGGCACAGCCGCCGTCCGGCTACGGTGTCTTCCTCGCGCGACACGACGACGGCACGGTGGACATCTTCACCGGCGGACGCAAGCTCCGGGTAGCCGTCTCACCCTCACTGGACGCCGAGGAGTTGCGGCGCGGCCAGGAGGTCCTGCTCAACGACGCGCTCAACATCGTCGACGCGTTCGGCTACGAGCGGGTCGGTGAGGTGGTGATGCTCAAGGAGATCCTCGCGGGTCCCGAGGGCGCTCCGGGCGACCGGGCGCTGGTGGTCTCGCACTCCGACGAGGAGCGCATCGTCCACCTGGCCGACACCCTGATCGGCACCGCGATCAGGGCCGGTGACTCGCTCATGATCGAGCCCCGTTCGGCGTACGCGTACGAGCGGATCCCGAAGAGCGAGGTCGAGGAGTTGGTGCTGGAGGAGGTGCCCGACGTCGACTACACCGACATCGGCGGCCTCCAGTCGCAGATCGAGCAGATCCGCGATGCGGTGGAACTGCCCTTCCTGCACGCAGACCTGTTCCGGGAGCACCAGCTCCGGCCACCGAAGGGCATCCTGCTCTACGGTCCGCCGGGCTGTGGCAAGACGCTCATCGCCAAGGCGGTGGCCAACTCGCTGGCCAAGAAGATCGCCGAGCGGCTTGGCAAGGACCGGCACACCAGCTTCTTCCTCAACATCAAGGGCCCGGAGCTGCTCAACAAGTACGTCGGCGAGACCGAGCGGCACATCCGGCTGATCTTCCAGCGGGCCCGGGAGAAGGCCGGGGAGGGCACCCCGGTCATCGTGTTCTTCGACGAGATGGACTCGATCTTCCGGACCCGTGGTTCCGGTGTCTCCTCCGACGTGGAGAACACCATCGTCCCGCAGCTGTTGAGCGAGATCGACGGTGTCGAGGGCCTGGAGAACGTGATCGTGATCGGCGCCTCCAACCGGGAGGACATGATCGACCCGGCCATCCTGCGCCCCGGCCGGCTCGACGTGAAGATCAAGATCGAGCGTCCGGACGCCGAGGCGGCCAAGGACATCTTCTCCAAGTACATCCTCGCCGGGCTGCCGCTGCACGCCGACGACCTGGCCGAGCACGGCGGTGAGCCACAGGCCACCGTCGCGGCCATGATCGACGCGGTCGTCCTGCGGATGTACTCGGAGACCGAGGAGAACCGCTTCCTCGAGGTCACCTACGCCAACGGTGACAAGGAGGTCCTGTACTTCAAGGACTTCAACTCCGGCGCGATGATCCAGAACATCGTCGACCGGGGCAAGA
Organism: Micromonospora sp.; assembly: GCF_048594385.1. NCBI lineage: Bacteria > Bacillati > Actinomycetota > Actinomycetes > Micromonosporales > Micromonosporaceae > Micromonospora > Micromonospora sp. Next base: position 19,122 of record NZ_JBMDWU010000157.1, read on the forward strand.
AGATGGCGATCAAGGAGTTCCTCACCTCCGGGCGCAAGGGGCTGCGGCTGCAGCACCTGCTCGACGCCTGCGTCGACGAGTTCCGGGAGAACGAGGACCTGCCCAACACCACCAACCCGGACGACTGGGCCCGGATCTCCGGCAAGAAGGGCGAGCGGATCGTCTACATCCGCACGCTCGTCTCCGGCGGCAAGGGCACCGAGGCCGGCCGTTCCATCGAAACCGCGAGCAACACCGGCCAGTACCTCTGATCGGCCGACCGGGCGGGGGGCCCCCCCCCCGGCGCGGGGGGGCCCCCGGCGGGGTGCCCCCCCCCTAAAACCCCCCCCCCCCCCC